>JACRDR010000120.1 GCA_016212845.1 Elusimicrobiota bacterium | reverse complement strand
TCCGCCGCCGCGAACGAAAAGTTCACGATGAGCGCCCTGCTGACGGACGAAGTCACGGGAGCGCCCGTCTCGGGCAAGACCATCGCCTTCTTCTTCTCCGGCAACTCCGCGAACGCGACGACCGACAAGGACGGACTCGCGTCCACTACCTGGAACGCGGGAGCCTCCACCGGGACCCAGCGCATCGCGGCGGCGTTCAGCAGCGACTCGACCCACATTTGGTCCACGAAGCTGGGCTGGTTCACGGTGACCTCCCCGGCCGGCGGCGGTTCGAAGCCCCAGGACTCGGCGTCCTGCGCGCCGGCCGGCGCCGTCTTGACCCTGCGCTGCTTTCTCGACGCCGGTAAGGGGCCCATCGCTTGGAAGAAAGCCGATCAGGCCTCGCCTCTTCAATCGGCGATCTCGGCCGCCTTCCAAGATCCCGACCATCCGCTCGGCAAGTACTACCGGAAATTTCTGGCGAACGGCGGCCAAGGCCTGGACGTGCCGCTGGCCGGACTTCTCCATGGCTTGCTCAACGACGATATCCGCGTGCGGGACGCCTTCTTGGACCTAATCGAGGTCGCCCAGCGGGACCCGGAATTCGTGGCCAGCTGGGGCAAGATCGTGGGCGAGCACCCCGAAGTCGAGCAGGCGCTGCGCTCGGGCGCTAATGCTCGCATGGACCCGGGTGCAAAACCGGCCCAGCCGGGGATCCAGCCGGGAGGCTTCGACGGCCAAGCGACGCTCGCGAACGCCATGCCGCTGTCGGCCTGGCTCAAGCTCGAAAAATGGCAGCGGCTCAAGCTGATCGACTTTTGCGAAAACGGCTGCGACCCCCGGCGCGCGTGCCTCGCGACCGGGCTCTACGACGCGTGTCTCGCCGCGTGCACGGACGGCCGGACGCAGGTCTGCAGCCCGATGCCCGAAGGGCCGAACGGCTCCGGCCAGGGCGGCGCGGCTCCGACGGCGAAGTCCCCGAAGCCGAAGGCCCTGACGAATTGGATCAATAACGTGACGGGCGACGGCGCCGGAATCGCCTACGAAGGTGACAAGGCGGCGCTGACGTACCGGGCGTTCGATCCGAGCAAGCCTTATTTCACCGCGAAGGATACGCCGCTGTCCGCCAGCGTGCTGAAAGCGGCGAAGGACGCGAAGGTCGCCGGCGTGGCCCTCAACCTCGACGGAACCGTCTACGGCTTCTACAAGTCCAACGAAGACGGCAAGACCGGCGTGGTCTGGAACGCCGACATGACCGGCTACATCCACACCTACAAAGCCGGCGACAAGGCCGGCGAAGGCACCGTGGAGGATTACGTCGCGCCCTACGTCCCTTGAAGCCTTGACTAGGGAAGGAGCACCGCTCACACTTGAGCGGTGCTCCCGAAAGGCAAGACCCGCGCGCACGCGCTCCTAGCGCTTCTGGCGCTGGGAATCCTGGCGACCGTTTCGGCGGAGTTTCTCCACCTCCGCCGCCAGGCGGCCAACGCCGCCGCGCGGAACTCTCCGTTCCTGCAGATGCCCGCGGTCTACGTGGGACAGACCGAAGGCGCGCCGCCTCCCGAGCCCGCCCCCTCGAGTCCGCCGCCGGCGAAGACGCGCGAGTCGCTCTCGATCGCTCAATTCTTGAGCATGGCGCGCGCCGCGGCGCCCAAACCGCTGGCGGACCAAGTCATCGATCAATTCATGAAGGCGCCGGCCCTGCGGAATGCCTACCGGGAGTACGCCAAGCCCCCCGGCTCCCGCGCCCCCGCCGCCGAGTTCGTGGCCGAGATCGCTAAGAAGCCCGAAGTCCAAAAGCTGGTCAACGAGTTCAAGGACGCGGGCGGCTTCAAGGCCGCGTGGCTGAAGCTCAGCGCCCAACCCGGGATCGCGGACGCGCTGGCCGGACGGGCCGACGGCGCGGCCGAGAAAACGTCGCCGCCGGTGGGAGCGCATGGCCCGGTCGCCGGCGCCGGCCCCGTTTCCGGCAAACCCCTCGCCCCGGCGGACCCCGAGGCGATCCGGCGCGCGTGGGCGCGCAAGGCGGCCGTCGAGCCGGGCGCAAAAGGCGGCGGCGAGACGCCGTCCGCGAGCGGTTCTCCCGCGGAAGGCGGCGCCGCGAACGCAGCCGGCGACCCGTCGTCCGGGAAAGGCGGCGCCGAGGACAAGAGCGACAAACGGATTCTCAGCAAGCTGAAAAATGCCGGACCCGACGTGGAAGTCGGGCCGCTGAGCAAGTCCGCGTGGTCGCTGATGAACGCCGCCGACCGGAAGACGCTGGAGGAATTCTGCGCCCGGAGCGGCTGCGAGGACGCCTACGCCTGCGACGACGCGGGCCTGCTCGCGCAATGCGAAGCCGCCTGCCGCGCGGCGGCGGCGGCCGGCCATCCGTGCGGCACGCCGCCTCAAGCCCGGTCCGGCGCCCGTCCCGTCAGCTTCATCAACGACGCGGACGGCCGGCACGGCAAAGCGTACGATGAAAACGGCCAGGAGGTGCTCAACTACGAGTTGCTGGAGCCCGGCCGCGACTACGCCGGCGCGACGCCGGAGATCCTAAAAGCCGCGGCCGACGCCCATATGGAAGGCGTCGTGATGGACAAAAGCGGCAAGGTCATCGGCTTCTTCAAGACCGTGGCCGAGGGGATCGGCATGGTGTACAGCCCCGACATGACCACCTCGCTTTACGAGTACGAGAAAGGCTCGCGCGAAGGCGTGGGAAAGATTCAGAGCTGGTGAACGCCGAGCCCGGCTACCGGCCGAGCTTGCGAAAGCGCTCCACCTGAGCCGCCAAGCCGGGGTACTCCTTCATCAGCGCGTCGTGCTCGGCCGCCTCCAGCCCGATCCACCAGTCTCCCAAGGACTTGTCGGCCACCAGGCTCGTCATGCTCGGCTGAGGGATCAGCTTCCGGTGGAAGGCGAAGCTCTCCGCGAGAGCCGGGTACTTCGCAACGAGGGCCCGGCGCTCCTTTTCGCCCAAGGAATCCCACCACAGGCACACGGGCTGGCGAATGATCATCGGCACCGCCGGGATCTTCTTGCCGGAGCGCTTCTGGGCCGCGGAGTGCGCCGCCAGCAGCGGCACGCATAGCGCCGCGAGAATCAGGACCTGACGGGATTTCTTCATAGCGGCTCTCCGCGCTGCAGTTTGCCCAGCACGGCCTTAAGGCCGGGGTACTCTTCGATCAATCCGCGACGCTCGGCGGATTCGAGGCCGAGCCACCAGTCGCTCAGCGATTCGTCGGACGCGAGCCTAGCCAAGCTCGGCCGCGGCATGAGCTTCCGGTGGAATTCGAAGCTCTTGGCCAGAGCGGGGAAGCGAGCCGTGAACGCGCTCCTCGCGCCTTCGTCGAGCGTGTCCCACCAGTAGCAGACCGGCTGGCGCACCGTCGTGGGCAGGGACTCGCCCGGCTTCTTGTGGGACGGCTTTGGGGCCGACGACGCCCGCGCCGCCCCGAGCGCAAGGAAAAGAACCGGCATCACGAAACGACGCGCGCGTACCGACATCGAGTTTCCCCCTATGTCCTAGACGCCGGCAGTATAGCGAAACGGCCGAAAACACCGCTACTCAAGAATTTCTGCAGTTCGGGGAGCGAACGGCGGTTCGCTCGGGAAAGCCCGTCCAGGGAGCCTCTCCGACTGCAGAATCTCTTGAGTCGACACGCGCCCCTTTTCGGGGCAAGCTGAGGCCAAGAGTTCGTCTTGACTTTAGGCCACGCCGAGACAATACTCTTGAAAACGGAGACGACGATGAGCGACCTTCCCGAATTTCCAAGAGACGTGGAAGCCCGGCGCCGGTTCACGATCCGGGCCCTCGGAGTCTCGGCGGTCCTCGCCGGGCTGGCCGCCGCCGTCTTCTTCATGAATAGGTCCGCGTCCGATTCCTCGCCGGAAAGCTTGGCCCGCCTTTCGATGCCTCCCGCGCCCGCCGGCTCCTCGCAGGAAGCGCCGGTCCCCGCCTCGGCCCCGGAAGACCGTCCCTCCCTATATCAAGCCCCGGCGGAGACCCTTTCGGTCGAGGAGTTCCTCAAGACGGCGAAGGCGACGATGCCGGAGCCTCTCGCCGACAAGATCCTCGACGAGTTCATGGCGGCCCCCACCCTCAAGAAGGAGTTCGAGGAGTTCAAGCGCGACGAGGGGATGCAGGCGCCGGCGACCTCGCTCGCCGCCCGGGTCGGCCCGAAGCCCGAGTTTCACAAGCTCGTGTCCCAGTTCAAGGACACGCCCGGCTTCCAAGCCGCGTTCATGACCCTCACGAGCCTGCCGGGGATGAAGAGCGCTTTGACCGGCTCGCTCGCCCAAGCGAAGCCGACGAAAGGAGCCCTCATCGGTCACGCCACCGCGGCGGCTCTGACGGCCAAGCACACCACCGGCTCCTCGAATCCGCGGAGCTACGGCTCGGGAGGTTCGGACCAGGCGCTGACGGACGGAAGGGTCGGCTCGCCCGGGCCGGGCGGCTCGGGAGTCGACATGGGCCCCAGAGGCCCGGCCACCGCGGCCGCGCCCTCGGCCAGAGCCGGCTCGGGAGAGGATCTCTCGAACGGAGGATTGGGCGCCGGGGGCGCCACGCCCCTCGGGGCGCTCGATACCGCGACCTCCGAAAAGATGAAGAAGCTGAAGGAGTGCTATCCCCCCCTGGGACAGTTCTCCGATCCCCAGCTCAACACCCTGATCACGGTGGGCTTCGGCGACGGCATGTGGGGCGAGTGCTTCAACCAGAACATCTTCGCCAAGTGCAAGAGCGCCTGCAGCTCGCTGAGGCCCCCCACGGGAGAAACCTGCAACACGACGAGCAGGGTCGCGTGCGCGGTCGGAGACGGCTGGAACGAGTGCATGGACTCCTTCGACGGCAACACGCCGAAGTGCATCCAAACCTGCGGAAAGCAATCGCCGTGCGTCATCGACGACGCCGCGTGGGACTCCTACTGCGAGGAGCCCGTTCGCCGCGGCAATTCCGCCCCGTCGTACTGCCTGGGATTGTCCCGGTCCATCGTGTCGAAGCCCGGCACCCTCACCACCGCCGCGTCCGGAACCACCGGCACGAATACCGGGACCAATACAGGCTCCAATACGGGCACCAATACGGGGACCCGAACGAACACGTCCAATATCCCCGAATACCGGTACGGAAGCAACGCGAACGGTTTGGGAGTGGTGACCGATCAAGGCGGCACGAGCAACACGCTTACGTTTCAGGGGCACGCGTACGAACTCATCTACGGAAAAGCACCCCTGCTTTCGGCGAAGGACAACCCCGCGCCTCTCGACGACAAGTCGCTGGACAACCTGACCAACGGCGGCAAACGCAACGTCGGAGTGGCCGAGTTCAGGGACCCGTCGTCCGGTGCGAAAGCGATCATCTATTACACCGCGTCCGAGGACGGGAAGTACGGACAGGTCTGGGGAGCGGATGGGACCACGCAGGTCGGCTACTGGATTCCCGATCCTGTAGGCACGGACGGGACCCCCGCCCGGGGCGGGGCGGTCGGGACCTGCCCTCCCGGCAGCACTCACGCGTATTGCCCGAAAGGCGTCGCCAGCCCCAATTAGAAACTCCGAATGCGACTGACCGCCAAGCTGAGCTTGGTGCTGTCCGGCCTCGCGGTCGCGGTGCTCTCCAGCGCGGTCCTTCCTCTTTATTGGACGGAGCAGGGGCATCTGCTCGAGCAGCGGGACGCACGCCAGCTCGCGGAGCTCCAGCAGTTCGGACGGGTTTGCGGCGACTCCGTCCGCGAGGGCGACCCCGCGGCGAGGCAGGGTTACCTTAAGACCTTGCTGCTGTTCGCCGAGCCCGGCGCGATCGCCTACGCGCTCTTCGCCGACGATTCGGGGCGCATCCTCCTCCATTCCGACTTTCTCCACGGCGACGTCTCCTCGCGCGGGAGGCAGGTCTCGGGACCGACGATGGCCCGCGCGCTCGAGGCCCAGGCGGGCTTGCGGCAGCCGCTCAAGGCGCCTTCGGGGGACGTGGAGCTCTTGTCGACGCCGGTCTTCGACGTTTCGACGCCGGGCGGACAAAAGAGGCTCGGCACCGCCTTTATCGCCTACGACCGGGCCGCCCTCGAGGCTTCCTTAAATAGGGTTCAGCGGGAATCGCTGTGGCGCGTCGCGGCCGCCGCCTGGCGCGGCCTCGCGCTCGGCCTCCTGCTGGCGCTGCTCTTGGGCCGCGCGCTAACCAAGCCGATCGAGTCCCTCGGCGAAGGCGCCCGCGCGATCGCCCAAGGGAAGCTGGAGACGCGCATCCCGGCCCCGCAGGCCGACGAGTTGGGAGACCTCGCGCGCGAGTTCAACGTCATGGCGTCCAAACTCGCGGAGGTCGACGAGATGAAGGACTCGTTTTTGGCGCAGATCACGCACGACTTGCGCAGCCCGCTCTCGACCGTGCTGACGTGCCTCGACGCGCTGTCGTTGGGCGGCATGGGCACACTCAACCCGAAGCAATCCGACTGCGTCGGAGTCGCCGGAAAGAGCGCGGATTACCTGGGCAACCTGATCGGCGACATGCTCGACCTCACGCGCATGGAGGCCGGGCGGATGGAATACCGGCCCGCCGCCGTCGACCTCAAGACGCTCGCCCACGACGTCGCCTCGCTTATGAAGCCGCAGGCGGACGAATACGGGGTGGCGCTCGACGTCTCCGGCGTGCGCGAGGAGACGGTGGTGTGGGCGGACGAACGGGCGCTCAAGCGCGTCCTCGTGAACCTCGCGTCGAACGCGCTGAAGTTCACGCCCGCCGGGGGCAAGGTCTCGATCGCGCACGCCGCCGCGGACGGTCTCGACCGCGTCTCGGTCTCGGACACCGGCATCGGGGTCCCGGCGGAGAAGCTGACGCTGCTCTTCAAGAAGTTTTCCCAGATCCCGGAGACGAAGAACAAGGTGCGCCCCGCGCGAGGCACCGGCCTGGGCCTCGTCATCTGCAAACAGATCGTCGAAGCGCACGGCGGCTCGATCGGCGTCGAAAGCGAGTTCGGCAAGGGCACGACGTTTTCGTTCACCC
>JACRDR010000119.1 GCA_016212845.1 Elusimicrobiota bacterium | reverse complement strand
GCTTCGTCGTCGGCGAGCGCGATCTCGGGAAGATCAAGAGCGTGGTCAAGACGGCGGTCGCCGACAACGACCAGTTCTACCACGCGTTCCGCCAGGTCCTCAAGGAGACCGGGAAGGCCTGATGCAATACGACGAGAAGCTCAAGCGCCTGAAAGCTCTGACCGTTCTCAAGCAGATTCCCGAGCGCCAAATCGCGGCGCTCGCCGAGTTCCTCCGGCCGAAAGAGCTCGAGGACGGCGCTCCCGTCTTCGAGGAAGGCTCGCTCGGCATGAGCCTCTACTTCGTCTCGACGGGCAAGGTGAGAATTTCCAAGAAGGTCGCGGGCGGCGCGGCGAAAGACCTCGCGATGCTGAACGCCGGCGAGTTCTTCGGCGAAGCGGCGCTCATCGAGGACGCCACGAGATCCGCGACCGCGTCCGCGGTCGGCAAGACGCTGCTCTTCGAGCTCTTCCGGGGCGATCTTTCCCGCTGGGTGAAGGGCAATCCGCAGCAGGCGGTCCAGTTCTTCGCGGAGCTCACGAACGCGCAGTCGCGGCGTCTCCGAAAGACGTCCAACGAGCTCACGCTCCATTCCGACCTCGCGAGCTTCCTGCTCGAGCCGGGCAAAGCCGGCCCCGAGTTCATGAGCCACGTGCTCGAGCGCGTCGTCCCTCACCTCGAAGGCGTCTGGTCCGCCGCGGCGTTCGTAAAGGACGACTCGGGCTCGATGAAGGTCGCCGCCGCGCGCGGCGACGGCAAGCTCGAGGACTTGGCGCCCATCATCGGCGCCGTCAGCGGCACCGGCTGGATGGACGACGCCACGTTTCAGGCCGATCTCACCGGCACCGCCGGCTCCTTCGGCCGGCTCGTCTTCCGCGCGAAAGCCGCCGTCGGCGACTCGCCGCGCGAGGAGATCGGCCGCACCCTGACCGTCGTGGCGCGCCTCGTCGCCACCGCCCTCGAGCTCCGCGAAAAGTAATCTTTTCCAGAGTATTGACGGCTCCAAGGAGCCTCTCTACACTTAGGCGATGCCGGATCCGCAGCTCGTCGCCTATCTCCGCAAAACGGTGCCCCAGTACGGGGCCGAGGCCGTGCGCGAGAAGCTCGTCGAGGAGGGCGTCGACGAGCACGAGATCGACGAGGCGCTCGCCGTCGCGATCAAGCCGAAGGCCGACAAGAAAAAGCCGCTGTTGATCGCGCTCGGCGCGGGCATCTTCTCGCTCGGCGCGGTCCTGTTTTTCTTTTCCGGCGAGGCCCCGAAGCCGCAAACGAACGCCCCGATGACCGTGGGCGGCGAACCGGAAGCCGCCGCTCTTTCCGCGACGACGGCGTCGCTCCCTCCCGGCGCGCCGAAGGGCCCGTTCATGGGCCACTACGGCTGGATGCTCCAGCTTCCGCCGGGCTACGCGACCCAATCCGGCTTCAAGGATCTGGGCAACCGCACGGAAGTGGTGTTCCTCTTCCCCGAAAAAACCGACCCGACGAACCTGGGCAACGAGGGGCTCTACGGACAGCTCGGCATCCTGCGCATGGAAGTGAGCCCGCTGCGCATCGCGCAAGGTACGATCGGCATCGATTCGCTGCGCGCGGGCATCACGCAGACGCTCAACAATCGCGGCGACACTTACGAACTCGCCGACACGACGGTCGGCGGGCTTCCGGGCTTCGTCGTGAAGATTACCTCGCCCTTCCCGTTGGTGCAGGCGTTCGTCGTCGGACAGAAGGTGATGTACGTGATGACCGCGGGCGTGGACGACCCCGTCTTCCGCAACGCGCTGCAGAGCCTGACGGAGGTGTCCCCGCACGATACCCCGGCGAGGCCCGGTTAGGACTTCTGGGCCTTGAAATCGAGCGGGGGCAGGGCTAGACTAAGGAACGTTCCGGGCGCCTCCCGCCCCGAACATTCCACGCCGACGGAGGTCGCATGGGTCGCAGAGCCGCCCCTTCCAACAATGGACGACGCAACGACGACGCGCAGACGGGACTCGGGAGCCATAGTGAGGCCGCGTGGAAGGCGATGACGTCGGTCGAAGCCGATGACTCCGACCGCTGGAACGCCGTCGAGGAACACCTCGTCCGCTCGAACGATCAAGACGCCAAGCGCTGGAAGTACTTCGGCAAGTAGACGGCGTCCCACGACTTCGCCCCGCCCTTTTCCTGAGCACCGTTCACGCCGAACCGGGAGAGGGGCGGGGTTTCGTTTTCCCCCGCCATGAGAAAGGCCAAGGTCCGCACCCGCTCCGACTCCTGGCACCCGATCATCCTGCTCGTCTCCTTCTCGGTGATCGGACTTTCCATCTGGGGCTATTGGCGCTTGGCCCAAGACGTGCTCCATCCGCCGCCGGCGGTCATGCCCGGCGCCAAGCCGGAACCGACCGCGCAGCTCAAAGCCGCGCGCGTCGACTTCCGCCGCGCCTACCTGGACCCGCTCGCGCACATCCGCCTCGCCGAAGCCCTTTATAAGGAGGGCCGGCTCGTCGACTCGTTCCTCGTGCTCGACGGCGCGCGGGGATTTTTCGGTGAGGGCCGCTTCGCCTTCGCCCACGACGAGGTGATCTTGGAAGGCGACCCTCAGCTTTCCGCTCCGACGCCGACCGGCCCCGCGTGGGCCACGCAGCAGGCGATCGACTTCGAGCGGCAGGCCCGCGCGCTCGCCGAACGCGCGGACTTCCGCGAGGCGCTGAAAACCGTCGACGAAGGGCTCGCGGTCTCGCCGCAAGAGCCGTCGCTGACCGCGCTCAAGGCGCTGCTCCTCTCCCGCTTTCTCGAACGGCCGGCGGAGGCTCTGCCGCTCTATCGCGGGCTCGCCTTGTTCGACCCGGCCGCGCCGGCGGGCCGGCTCGGCGTCGATTTCCTCGGCAAGCGCGCGCACTTCGCCGCGATCCAACGGGGCCCCGACGGCGCGCGCTCCGGCGACCCCTCGGGCACGCAGGCGATCGAGACGCTGGAGGAGCTCGCGCGCAATCATCCGGACGATCCCCGGATCTTCCAGACGCTGGGCATGCTGCGCTGGACCGAAGGCAAGCTCGACGCGGTCCGGGAGCTGGTGAAGACGACGCTCGCGCGCAACCCCAAGCACGCGGGCGCGCTGTCCTTGGCCGGAGCGCTCGCGCTCAACGACAAGGACGCCGACGGAGCGATCCGGCAGCTTGAGGCCGCGCTCAAAGTGGAGCCGGCGGACATGTACTCGGCGCTGAAGCTGGCCGAGCTGCGCCAGCGCTATCGAGCCGACCGCCGCGCGGCGCTGCCGCTCTGGATCGCCGTGCACCGGCTCGACCCGTGGCGCGAGTCGCAGGGCCGCGGCGTGGCCGAGATCGTCCGCGAGAGCCTCGCCGAATTCAGCTCCGACGCCGTCAAAGACGCCGGCCCCGGAAGCCTCGCCGAGCTGCTCGACTCCGACGACGGCGCGATTCGGGCCGAGGCGGCCGCCGCCGCGGGCCGCGCGCTCGAGGCGAGACTCGTCGAACCGCTGGGCGTCCTGTTGGACGACGACGTCGAGCTCGCGCGCAAGTCCGCCGACGAGGCGTTGTTTTCCATCGGCAAGAGCTCGCCCACCCCCGCGTTCCACGACGCGGTGTTCGGCTGGGTCGAGAGCGACAAGGCCCTGACGCGCTCGCGCGCCCTAAACCTCGCGTCCGATCTCTACCGAGACGAGGCCAAGGCGAGCG
>JACRDR010000125.1 GCA_016212845.1 Elusimicrobiota bacterium | reverse complement strand
GGATCAGATGAACCGCCTCACCGGCGACCTCACCGACCTCGCGATCATCGAGGCGGGCAAGCTCAAGATGGACCCGCAGCCTTTCGACGTCGCGGAGTTCCTGGGCCAGCTCCTGCCGCAGTACTCGCTTTTGGCCGGCAAGCGCGGCCTCTCCCTGATCGAGGACGGCACCTCGCAGCCGATCATGCTCACGGGCGACCGCTTCCGGCTCGGCCAGGTCGTGGCGAACCTTCTCGGCAACGCGATCAAGTTCACGCCCTCCGGCGGCACCGTCGCCTTGCGCCTGCGGGCGACGAACGAGGGCGTGTTCTTCGTGGTCGCCGACAACGGGCCCGGCATCGCCCCCGAGGAGCGCGAG
Source organism: Elusimicrobiota bacterium (assembly GCA_016212845.1). GTDB lineage: Bacteria > Elusimicrobiota > Elusimicrobia > UBA1565 > JACRDR01 > JACRDR01. The sequence goes on along the minus strand of JACRDR010000125.1, from coordinate 9,180 downwards.
AAGGTCTTCCTGAAGTTCTACCAGTCGAAGTTCAGCGCGAACGCGGGCAAGATGGGCTGGGGCCTCGGCCTCTCCATAGCGCAGGAAGTCGTCCGGGCGCACGGAGGGGAGATCGGCGTGGAATCGGCTGGGCTCGGCAAGGGTTCCCGCTTCTGGTTCTTCGTCCCCTTCAGCCCCAAATCCCGGCCCCCGAGCAAGGCCGCCAAGGCGGCGGTCCTGGCCGCGTCTTTCCTTATAGTAGCCCTGGGTATGGGGTCCATCGGCTATGCGCAGACCCTCCCCATCGAGGACAAGAACAAGTACGACAAGTCTCTCGAAGAAAAGGCCGAGGCCGTAGTCTTGAAAATCCTCGGGCCGAACAAGGCGAAGGTCGTCATCGACGCCACGCTCGACTTCACGCGCATCGACCGGCTCGAGCTGGTCAGCGGCAAGGGCAAGGAGGGCGACGACAAGGGGCAGGCGCCCGCGCTTTTCGCCTGGCAGCAGATGTCGGCGCAGTCGGCCGGCCCCTCCGAGTTCCTCCCCGGCATCCCGGTCGCGGGCCCGAACACCGGCAACATGGGGCCGCCCCAGTCCTACGAGCGCAAGTCCGGCTTCGCGCCGTCGTTCGTGAAGCGGCTCGCGGTGACGATCATCTTCGACAAGTCGGTCCCGGTCGAGCAGCAGGACTCGATCCGCACCATCCTGACCGAGCTCCTCGAGATCGACCCCGAGCGCGACAGCTTGAACGTCGTCACCGCGCAGTTCGCGCCGCTGTGGAAGACGATCTGGTACTCGCCGGACTCATTCAGCATGATTCTGCGCTACCTGCTCCTGACGTTGATGGCGCTGGTCACGCTCGGCGTCGTGGCGTTCTGCTTCATTAAGCTCGCCAACGCGATGGAGGCGATGGCGAACGCGCAGACCGACTACGGCATGGACCTCAACACCGAGGACAAGGGCGCGGAAGGCGCCGAGCAGGCGCTCCTCGAGGAAGAGAAGAAGGAGGGCGAGGAAGGGGAGGACGAGGCGAAGAGGAAGGAAGAGGCCCCCGAGGTCGTCATCGAGGTCAAGGAAAACCAGGTCCAGATCCTGCTCAACATGATCAAGGCGGAGAGCGCCGAGAACATCGCGCTCGTGCTGACGCATCTCACCGAGGAGCGCCGCAAGCAGATCCTCTCGAAGCTGCCGCGCGACGTCGAGGCGCAGGTGCTGGTGTGGTTCTCGGAAGTGAAGTTCATCGAGCCCGAGATCATCCAGGCGATCAAGGAGGAGATCGAGCGCCGCCTCTCGCAGGCGGTCGGCGGCATGGAGCGCGTCTTCGAGATCATCGACGCGGCCGACCCGCCGACGAAGAAGGAGATCCTCGAGGCGCTCAAGATCTCGAACCCGGAGCTCGCGACGCTGGTGCGCTCGCGCGTCCTCTTCATCGAGGACCTGGTCAAGCTCGGCGCCCAGGACTGGGCGCTGCTCATGGGCCGCATCCGCCTGGAAGACTGGGCGGTGGCGCTCAAAGACGCGCCGAGTGAGCTGCGCACGATTCTGCGAGGGAACATGATGCCCAAAACCTGGGCGATCCTCGAGCAGACGATGGCGTCCGTCGCCTTCGCGCAGGAGCGCGTGGCCGAGGCGCACGGCACCATCCTGGGTGAGGTCTGGAAGATGATCCAGAGCGGACTGATCGCGAACCCGCTCGACCAATTGCAGAAGGAAGCGGCGCTGCCGGCGCCTCAGCCGGAACAGCCGGCCGCGGCCTAACGAGGGCTTATGGCGGATGCGAAGAAGGGATCGTCGTTTCTCTCGTCTCTGAAGGCGGGAGGCAAACCGGGCGGCGGATTGGGCGGCCTGGGCGGCATGGGTGGAGGCGGCGGAGCGCCGGAAGGCGCCGAGCTCGTGCGCCCGCTGCAGCGCCGCATCGACGAGCTCGAAAAGAAGCTCCAAGAGGTGCTCAAGGCGAGCGCGCCGCCCGAGGAGGGCGAGCCGCCGCGTCCGCCGACCGAGCTCATGATGTACATCCACGCGCGCACCGAGCTCCTAGAGCGCAAGCTCCAGGAAGCCCAGGCGGAGGCTTTGCGCGCGAATCTCCTATTGCACGAACGAGAGGCCGCGCAGCGCGAAGCCCAGAAAGAAGTGGAGCAGATGTTTCGCAGCATCCAGGACCAGACCCGCGCCGTGCGCTACGACGCCGCGCTTCGCGAGCAGATCGGCTCCGCGCAGAAGAAGGTCGAAGACCTGCAGACCCAGCTTCAGGAAGCGAAACTGCGCGCGATGCCCGTCGAGGACGTCGCTCGCGCCCTGCGCGACAACGAAACGATGGAAGTGCTGCGGCAGGAAGTCGCGGACCGCGTGCGCAAGCTTCGGGAACGCGAAGGCGCGGCCCAGCCCTCCGTCCAGACGCCGGACGCCGCGCCCGAGACCCCGGGCATGCCCCCGCTGCCCCAGCTCGCGCCGCCGGCGCCCAAAGCCGGCCCCGCGACCCAGGCGCACGATATCGCCTCCGACACCGGCACCGTGCTCCTGCTCACCGCCAAAATCGCGGAGCTGGAGCACTCGCTCGAGCAGGTCCGCAACGAACGCGACGAAGAGAAGCGCCGCCGCGTCGAGTGGGAGCGCGACATCGTCGCCAACTTCGCGCAAGCCGACGCCCGCTGGAAGAAGCACGGCGGCGCCGAGGTGGCGGTCGAGGCCGCCCTCGAGACGATGGCCCTCGCCTTGCGCGACCGCGACGCGGCCGAGGCCGAGCTAAAGGACGCCTTGGATCAGGCCCAAGCTCAGCCGCCGGGCGCCGATCCCGATCCGGTGCTGCGCTCGCGCATCACCGCCGCGCAAGAGCGCCTCGAGCGCCTCCAAGAGACCTTGCAGAAACAGCTCAACCTGGTACAGGCTTGGATCGCCCAGTCCCGCTAGCGGTTTTCGTGTTCCCGCTCCCGGCGACCGGAGACGGACTCCGTCTGACGGGGGCCGGCGGCGCCGAAGGTCTGCCGTGTTCGCTCCTGTTCCCCGTGGAGACCCACGCGCCGAGACCCGGCGTGAACTTCGTCCGCCTAGAGCCCGACGCCGAGCTCCAGAGCTCTCCGGTGCTGTGCCCGCTTCCGCCGCGCTATGTCCTGTAGGCGATAGAACTCGGTGGGCGGGGACTAAATCTTCGCTTCGGCGGCGGCGCGCGCGGCGGCGGTCCCCGTCAGGGGGATCGTAAACAGGAAGGTGCTGCCCTTGCCGGGCTCGGACTCGACCCAAATCTTCCCGCGGTGGCCCTCGACGATCGTCTTGCAGATCGCGAGGCCGAGACCCGTGCCCGCCACGTGCATCTGGCGCTGCTTGTCGAGGTCCACCTGCTGGAACTTCTGGAAAAGCCGGTGCTGCTGATCCTGCGGGATGCCGATGCCCGAATCCTGCACGGCGAACTTGGCGAAATCGCCCTCGCGCGTGACGTCGATGCGGATCACGCCGCCGCGGGCCGTGAACTTGAGCGCGTTGCCGATGAGGTTGTTGACCACCTGCTCGACCTTCGGCGCGTCGGCGTAGAGCGGTCCGAGTCCGGCGGCGACGTTTTGCTCGAGCTTCACGCCGCGCGTGGCGGCGCTCACGGTGAACAGCTGGGTGACGCGCGGCAGGAAGTCCTCGACTTTGAGCTCCTGCATCACGCACTTGAAGCTGCCCGAGCGGATCTTCGCCGCGTCGAGGATGTTCGAGACGAAGGCGGCGAGGTGCCGCGCCGAGTCCTTGATGAGGGCGACCAGCCGCTTCTGCTCGTCGCGGATTTCGCCGTAGTCGCCGCGCGCGAGCGTGTCGGTGATCATCGTGATCGCGTCGAGCGGGCCGCGCAGGTCGTGCGACACCATCGAGATGAAGTCGTCCTTGGCTTGATCGAGCGCGTAGAGGCGGTCGTAGAGCTTCGCGTTTTCGATCGCCTGGCCGATCATCGAGCAGAAAATCGCGGCGTGGCGCAGATCCTGCGGGAGGAAGTGCCGGCGGCCGGGCTTGCGGTTGGCGCTCAGGATGCCGAGCAAATCGTTTTGGAGCAGAATCGGGTACACGAGCGAGAAGCGCACGCCCTGGCGGCTTGGCAGGTCCGAGAAGCGGGGGTCGGACTGCAGCGGGCCGTTGATCGTGACGCCCGTGCGCCACTGCGCCACGCGGCCGGCCACGCCCGAGCCCATCTGCACCTTCACGTTCCCCCACTCGCGCGGATCGAGCCCGGTCGAGGCGGCGACGGTGAGCTCCTTTTTCTCGTCGAGGAGCATGACGGTCACGTCGTCGGCGGCCAGGACCTTCCTCGCGAGCACCATCAGGTCGGGTAGCAGGTCCTCGAGCTTGATGTTCGCGTAGACGGAACGGGTGATCTCGTAAAGCGCGACCAGCGCCTTGAGGCCGATCTTTTCGGTGAGGCCGGGGAGCAGCGCCTCGAGCTCGATGATGTCGTAGGGCTTGATTAGTACGGCGTAGGCGCCGTGCAGGATCGCGTCCTGCGCGGGCTTGCCGGAGGCGTCGCCGGTGGCGAGCACGACCTCGAGGTCCTGATCGGCCTTCTTGAGCTCCTCCATCAGCTGGATGCCGTTTTGTCCCGGCATGTGGAAATCGACGACCGCGACGTCGAACTTGCGCTTGGCGGCTTCTTCCATCGCCCGGGCGGGCGTCTCGCACGCGACCACCTCGTAGCCGCGCATCTGCAACCCCGTGGTTACGAGCTCGCGCCAGTTTTCGTCGTCGTCGACGAACAAGACCCGGCAGGGCTCGATGCGCTCGGGCGGCGGCGTGTGGACGTCGCTCATCGCTTATCCGGGAGCATCTCGGCGACCGTGGACTCGAGCAGAGGAAGGTCGACCGGCTTGGCGAGGAGTCTGGTGAGCTTCGTGTCCGGCACGAGCTTGCGCGCCTGCTCGAGGTTGACGGACGTCATGAAGATGATCGGGGTCTTCGCCGTCACGCCGGCGGATTCGAGCGTCTTATACGCCGTCGTGCCGTACGCGCCGGGCATCTGAATGTCCATGATGATGAGATCGGGCTGGAGGTCCTGGCTCTGCACCGAAGCGGCCACTCCGTCGTGCACCACTGCGACTTGGTGGCCTCGCATCCGCAAGAACTCCGAGACCAACATGGCGATAGGAACGCTGTCGTCGGCGACGAGGATGCGCGCCATCGGGAGCTCCCGGAGTTTAGCATCGGTGACGACGCCGCGCCAGTCCGAATGCTAGGATTCGTGCGTGACCGGGCATCGCAAGATCATCGGCGGATTCGTCGCCGGCGCGGCGCTCGGACTCGCCATCCACGCCTCCGGCTCGACGCAGGCGCTCACGGGTTTTTTGGACTGGGTCGTCCAGCCCGTCGGCCGGCTCTTCCTCCGGCTTCTCTTCATGTCGGTCCTGCCGCTCGTCGTGAGTTCGCTCATCTTGGGCGTCTCGGAGATGGGCGACGCGGCGCGCCTCGGGCGCGTGGCGGTAAAGACGCTCGCGCTCACCGTCGTCGTCACCGGAATCTCGGTGCTGACGGGCCTTTTCGCCGTCGAACTGCTGCGCCCGGGCACCGGGTTCCCCGTCGACGTCCGCGAGGCGCTGATTAAGTCGGGCACGCTGCCCGCGACGCCGCCGGCGGCTCCCGCGAACGCGGCCGACCGCCTGCTCAATCTCCTCCCGCAGAACCCCTTCAAGGCCGCCGCCGACGGCGATGTGCTCGGCCTGATGTTCTTCTCCCTGCTTTTCGGCGTCGGCATCCTGATGGCGGGACGCGAGAAGACCGCGACCCTGCTCAAGGTCTTCGAGGGGATCTTCGAGGCCTCGATGGGCTTCGTCGGACTCGTGATGAAGCTCGCGCCGCTTGGCGTCGGCTGTCTCGTCTTGAACTTGACCGCCCGATTCGGCTACGAGCTGCTGGCGCACCTGCTCGGCTACGCCGCGGTCGTCGTCGGCGCGCTCGCCTTCCACCAGTTCGTGACCTACTCGGCGCTGGTCCAGGCCTTCGGCGGGATGTCGGCGGTCGATTTCTTCCGCCGCACGCGCGAGGCGATGATCACGGCGTTCGGCACCAGCTCCTCGAGCGTCACGCTGCCGATTTCCTTGAAGGTCTGCGAAGAGGACCTGAAGGTTCCGCGCGACGTGGGCCGCTTCGTCCTGACCGTCGGCGCGAGCGCCAACCAGAACGGCACCGCGCTTTATGAAGGGGTTACCGCCCTGTTCTTGGCCCAGTGCTTCGGCGTGGACCTGAACCTCGGCCAGAAGGCGACGGTCTTGATGCTCGCCGTGCTCGGCGGCGTCGGGACCGCGGGCGTCCCGGGCGGTTCCCTGCCGATGCTGATGGCGATCTTGGGCTCGATCGGCGTGCCGGTGGAGGGCGTCCTCCTGATCCTGGGGATCGACCGGTTCTTGGACATGTGCCGCACCGTCCTCAACGTCACCGGGGACCTGCTCATCGCCGTCCTGGTCGGCCGCTGGGAAGGCCGGGCCCGGCGCGTCCAGGCCTGATCCTTCCTTATAGAGAGGCGGCTTGACAGCCTCCTAGGGGGCTGTTAACCTAGCCCCCGTCATGGATTCTACATCGGTACTCGGCGTTCTCGGGGTATTCGTCCTGGCGGGTGTCGCGATCGCGACGGGCCAGGTTTCCTCCGCCTTCCTCAACGCGCACGGTTTCCTCGTCGTCATCGGCGGCGCCTTCGTCGCCATGATGATCAACACGCCCGCGAAGCTGATGATCGACTCGATGAAGTCGGTCTTCGTCATGTTCCGCGCCGCGAAGGTCACCGACCCGAAGGACGTCGTCCCGCTGATGATCTCGGCTTCCCAGAACGTGCACGCGCGCGGCATGAACGCGCTCGGCGGCATGGACGGCAAGGTCGCCGCCGGCTTCCTCACGCGCGCCGCGCAGATCGCGATGGAGTTCAAGGACCCGAAGTACGTCCAAGAGGTGCTCGAGTCCGAGCTCAAGCTCGAGTTCGAGCATCACAACGAGATCGTGAACTTTTACCGCACCCTCTCGATCCTGTTCCCGATGTTCGGGCTGATCGGCACCCTGCTTGGCATCGTCGACGTGCTCAAGCATATCGAGAACCCTGAGTCGGTCGGTCCCGCGATGGCCGTCGCGATCACGTCCGCCTTCTACGGCATCTCGCTGGCGAACCTTTTCGCCACGCCGGTCGCCGGCAAGCTCCGACTGAAGTTCCTCGAGGAGTACGTCTGCAAGGCCGTCATCGTCGAGGGCATGGTGGAGATCTTGAAGGGCACCGTGCCGGTCCTCGTCGAGCGCCGCCTCGAAGCCTACATCCTCGACAAGAAGGAAGGCTAGCCTCGCCGTATGCCCATCAAGAAGGCCGCCGAAGGCGATTTCGAGTCCGAGCTCAACAAGGGCGCGCTGTGGGCCGTCACCTACGGCGACCTGATGAGCTACCTCATGATATTCTTCTTGATCATGTTCGCCTTCTCGATGGGCAAGAAGGGCCCCGGCTTCGAGTCGAAGAAGGTCGACGAGGCGCTCGCCTCGGTGTCGGTGCAGTTCCACGGTAAGGTCTCGGAGGCGCGCCAGCACCGCATGGAGGCGCGTCAGAAGGAAGAGGCGGCCCAGCAGAAGCTCGAGGAGGAGGCGGCGCAGTCCGCCGGCGCGATGAAGATCGACGCCAACGAGGAGCGCACGAAGATCACGCTCAAAGACGCCGTGCTCTTCGACTCCGGCTTCGCGGACCTCAAAGACGCCGCGACCCCGGCGCTCGAGTCGATCCTGCCGCAGATCGTCCAAGCGACGAAAGAAGTCGTCGTCGAGGGGCACACCGACAACGTCCCGATGGGACGGAGCAAGTACCGCTCGAACTACGAGCTTTCCATGGCCCGCGCGTACGCGGTCATCGAGTTTTTCATCAAGCACGGCGTCGACCCCAAGCGACTCTCGGGCTCGGGGTACGGAGAGTACCGTCCGATCGCGGACAACTCCACGCCGGAAGGGCGGGCCAAGAACCGCCGCATCGAGATCGACCTGCTCCGCACCCGGTGAACCTGCGCTCTTGCTGCCTCGTGACCGCCAAAGAGGACCGGGCGGTTCGGTGGACGCGCGTGCTCCGCGCCGACGGCTGGCGCGTCGAGCGGCGCGAGCTCCCGTCCGCCTTCCAGCCCGACGCGGCTAAGGAAGGCGGATTCGTCGCGCTCGTCGATCTCCACTTCACTCGCCCCCGTCCGGCGGCGGCGGTGGCTAGATTGCGCGAGCAGGCGCCGGGCTGGCGCATCGCGCTGGTGGCGGAGGCCGAGGAGGCCTTCGGCGAACCGATGCGCGAGGCGCTCGGCTCCGGCGCCGACGAGGTGATCCCGGCCGGCGTGGAGCCCGGCGAGCTCCGCAACCGCCTGGCCGCGCTCGCGGGCGCGCCCAGGGGCACGTCTCTCGAGACCGCCGACCGCAAGCTGCGCGTCGATCTCGACCGGCGTCAGGCCTGGTCGTGCCTCTCGAAGAGCCGGCTGCTGCGGCTCACGCGCACGGAGTTCGACCTGCTCGCGGCCCTGCTCGAATGCCGGGGCCAGGTCCTCACGCGCCAGCAGCTCATCGAACGCGTCTGGCCCGAAGGCGAGGCCAACGCCGAGGCGGTGGACCGACACATCGGCTCGCTTCGCCGCAAGCTCGCGAGCCTGGGCAAGCGCGTCAAGACCGCGCACGGGGAGGGTTATGTCGCGTCCTAGCCCGCGCCGCGTCCCGCTTTCCGTCCGGCACTTCGACGCCGCCGCCGCCTACGCCGCGCTCGCCCGGGGCTCCCGCCGCGCGTTCCTGCTCGAGCGCTGCGGCTGGGCGGGCGAGCCCGAGTCCGCCTGCATCGGCTGGGGGCCGCGCGCGATCGTGCGGCTCGACGGCGGCAAGCTGAAGGCGGAGGGGCTCAAGCTTCCGAAGGGGGACAACCCCGTCGACGCGCTCGGCAAGGCGATCGAAGGGCTCGGGCGCGCTTCGTCGGGCCCGGCGTGGGCCGGCGGCGCGATCGGGTACCTCGCCTACGAGGCGGCCGGCCATCTCGAGCCGGTCGAGCGCCGCCGCGAATTGCGCGAAGAGGGCCTCGTCATGATCTTCGACGAGGCGCTGATCCACGACTATCGCACGAAGAAGACGGAGTTCGTCTCCTGGCGCGGCCCCGCGACGGCGAAGGCCGAGGCGGCGGCGCGCGCGCTGCGCGCGCGCCCCACGCTTGCCCGCGTCAACGGTTCGGGCTCCCTCGCGTGGCCGCCGAAGGGCGCGCTCGGCAAG
>JACRDR010000124.1 GCA_016212845.1 Elusimicrobiota bacterium | reverse complement strand
TTTTCGAGTTCGTGGAGGGCAAGACGCTGCAGGCGCACCTGCACGACCACGGCCGGCTGTCCCTGAAGGAGGCCGCCGTCCTGTTCCGGGACATCTGCGCGGCGGTGCAGCGCGCTCACGACAAGGGCGTCATCCACCGGGACCTGAAGCCGTCGAACATCATGGTCACGCCGCAGGGCCGGGCGAAGGTTATGGACTTCGGCATCGCGCGGCAGTCGCAGGAGACTCGCCGGATCACGCTGACGCCGACGATCGCCGGGACGCCTCATTACATGGCCCCGGAGGCCGAGGATGGGCTCGCCCGCAAGGAGTCGGACGTGTTCTCTTTGGGGGTCTGCTTCTACGAACTGCTCACCGGGCGGCTTCCTTATGAAGGAATGGCGGGCGGGCTGGCGCTTCGCAAGCAGTCCGGCAAGTTCGAGCCCGCCTCCCGGCTGTCCCCCGGCATCCCTCCCGGCGTCGACGCGGTCATCGCGAAGGCCTTGGCCCCCTCGGCCGAGGACCGCTACGACAGCCCCGCCACCTTCTACGCGGACCTGGCCCGGTTCGGGTAAGTTGCCGCGTTGTTGCCGTCCTTTCCCTACACTGGGGGGGCCATGTTGACAACGTCCCGGCCACCCCTTACCCTATTCCCGATGAATCTCGCGTTCCTTTTTCTCCTCGCGGCCGCCCCGGTGCGGGCCGGCGACTGCCCGATGTGGACGGACGAAAAAGGAGTGATGCATCACGACGGCTCCTGTCCTCCGTCCAATCAGGCGAACCAGGAAGCCCGGGCACTGCAAGTCAATCAGGTCCAGAACAACCGGCGCGGGCAGAACGAGGGCAATCGCCTCGCGGCGGGCGGGGGCTTCGGCTTGCTGGGAGTCGACATGAATTCCCGGGGCGCTCGATGGCTCCTCGGAGAAGGCGCGAACGCGCAGCAGTTCATCAATATGCCTCCGGAAAAACGGTGGCCGTTCCTGCACCGGAGGCTCGAGCGGCGCGTCGAAGAGTTGTCGCGCGATGAGGATCCGAACATCCGTCAGATCGCGTCGAACATTCACCAGCAGATCGACAAAGTGGCCAATGAGAAGCTCGGCGACGGCTGGGAAAGCCCGGTAGAGCCGGGCAAGGAACCTGCCAAGTTCGATCCGGAAGCCGTCCAGTTGCTGATCAAATCCGCCATGGGAGTTCGCGACGTGATGGACGGAGCGAACCTGATCCAGGACTTGAAGCGTCGCGCCGATACTGAAGGTCCGAGCATGCCCAAGGCGGAGTTCGACCGTCTCGTCGCTCAGGCGAACGAGGCCCAGCGAAAGATGGACGAGTGCATGGCTCACGCCCTCCCGGCTGAGATTCACGGCCCCTTGATGGGGGAGCAGACCCATCCTTTGAACATCACGAAGCCCCTCGCCAACATCGGCTACGTGATGAATGGGCATATCGAGTGGATGCAGCAGACGATGCCGAGCCCCGGCGTCCATACGGGCGCCGCGCAGTATCACGCGGGCAACCGCGACTGGAGCTCCGCGGAATCCGCGGCGAGCCAGGCGCTCGCGATGGATCCTCAAAACGGCACCGCGCTTACCGTCCGCGCCCAGTCCCGCTTCGAGCAGGGCAATTACGCCGGAGCGCTGCAGGACGCGCAGTCGGCGCTCCGAGTCAATCCCGGCAACGAAGCCGCGCGCGGCATCTCCCAATTCGCTCAGGGACGGCTTGGCGACGCGATGGAGGCGCCGAAGACGTCGAACCCGTTCGGGGGTATGGACCATTCGGCTCACTTGGCCGGCAACACCGCGGGGCCGGCGGGAGCGATGGCGAGCCGGGAGGCCCGGGAATCGCAGCAGTGGACTAATGACGCGAAGCGCTATCTGCAGCTGAGGGACATGGACCAGGCCCGGCGCGCGCTCGACCGCGCTCTCGAGGTCAATCCGGCCAACGCCGACGCGCATGCCCTGCGCGCGATGGTGGCCGCCGGCCAGGGCCGCATGACGGACGCGATGGGCGACGTGCGCTCGATCCTCCGCCTCGATCCGAATCACGCGAAGTCGGTCGTCAATAAGATGGCCTTCGAGCTCAACAAGCGCGGGCGCTACTCCGACGCGAAGGGGCTGCTCGAGCTTCTGAGCCCCGGCGAGCGCGACGCGGCGGCCTGGTTCAACCTCGCCGCGGCGGAGAACGGCCTCGGCAACCGCGACGCGATGATGGCGGCGCTCAAGATGGCGGCCCAGATGGACGCCGCGAACTACGGCGCCAAATTCGAGCGCGCCCTCGCGGCGGGTCCCGGTGAGGATCTCGGCTTCCTCTTCGACCAGCAGCCGGCGAAGGACACGAACAACGCGCAGGTCCCGAAGGAGACCTCGCGCAAGGACCGCCTGCTCTACACGATCATCGCGATGCTCAGCGGCGCGATCCTGCTCGCGCTCGGTTTGAACTCGTCGAAGGCGGGCCAGCGCTGGACGACGAAGGTGCGCGGCGCGTTCTCCCCCGACGAGGCGGCGATGGAGGCGGTCGGCGTCGAGGCGCCGCCGCTGCCCGAGGCCGGCCCGAACGTCGTGGGGAACATCGAATTGCTCCGGCAGATCGGCCTCGGCGGCATGGGCATCGTGTACGAGGGCCTCGACCGCACGCTCGGCCGCCGCGTCGCCGTGAAGAAGATGCGCGAGGAGATCCGCGTCGATCCGCGAGATCGCGAGCGCTTCATGAGCGAGGCGCGCACCGTCGCCAAGCTCCGCCATCCGGGCATCGTCGAGATCCATTCCATCGTCGAGAAGGGCGACGACGTCTACCTCGTGTTCGAGTACGTCGACGGCTCGACCGTCTACGAGACGCTCGACCGCCGCGGCCGCCTGCCGCTCAAGGAGGCCCTCAAGGTAGCGCAGATGGTCGGCGACGCGCTGACCTACGCCCATTCGCGCGACATCATCCATCGCGACCTCAAGCCCTCGAACGTCATGATCGCCGAGAACGGGACCGTGAAGGTCATGGACTTCGGCGTTGCCCGCCAGGCGAAGGACGCGGTGAGCAAGCTCTCGATGACGAACACGATCGTCGGCACGCCGCCCTACATGGCCCCGGAGCAGGAGCAGGGGATGGTGTGCAAGGAGTCGGACGTCTACGCGCTCGGCGTCTGCTTCTACGAGCTCGTGACCGGGCGCCTGCCCTTCCAGGGGACCGGCGCGGGGATGCTGCTCAACAAGATGAACAAGACCTACGCGCCGGCGACCTCGCTCGCGCCCGATCTGCCGGCGGCGCTCGACGCGTTCTTCGCCAAAGCGTTCGAGCCGGAGCCGACCCGCCGCTTCCGCAACGTCCCCGACCTCCTCGAGGCCTTGTAGACCGCGGCCGTCGCGAAATGAGCTTCTCGCCTTGACACGAGTAGGGGCCGCCTGTAG
>JACRDR010000005.1 GCA_016212845.1 Elusimicrobiota bacterium | reverse complement strand
GCCGTCCGGCACGCCGCGCGGCAGCGCCCGGCCGATCCCGAGCTTGAGCGTCGGGTTCCAGACGGACTTGGGGTCCAGCGCGATGCCGACGCCCCCGGTCACCGATTCGAGGCGGGCCGGACCCTTCTCGAAGTCGAGGTTGTCGTAGTTGATGCGGAGGCTCAACCGGTCGTTGAGTCCGTAGGCGAGCACCCCGCCCAAGCCGATGCCCATGTCGTTGCGGGCGGTCACCCATTGAGAAAGGACGGGGATCGCGGCGCCGAAGGCGCCGCCGACGCCGAGACGGTTGGTGAGATCGTCGGCGAAGGCCGGCGTCGAGCAAAGGAGGAGGATCGCGAGCAGTCGTTTCATGGTGTCAGGCTCCTACGAGTTGGGTGCAATGGCGGCAGCGCTTCGCTTCGATCGGAATGAGGGAGAGGCATTCGACGCACTTCTTCTCGCTCGGCGGCGGGGGAGCCGAAGCTTGCTTATGCTTCAGCGTGTTCATCGCCTTCACCATCATGAATATCGCGAAGGCGACGATCACGAAATCGACGACGGTGGTGATGAAGGCTCCGTTCATTACGTCGTTGAGGAAGGACGCGACGATCTTTCCGAACGCGCCGCCGATGACGACGCCGACGGCCATGTCCACGACGTTGCCCTTCATCGCGAATTCTTTGAATTCGGCGAGCATCCTCATGGACAGGATGCTAGCAAGTTGGGCGGCGAAGCGTCACTGAGCCTTCGGCGCGCGCTCGGCTAGAGCTTCGTCCGGCGCTCGATCGACACGTCGGGAGGACCGCTGAGGAGGGTCTTCCACTCGCGGATCAACTCGGCCTGCTCGGGCCGGTCCTTGAGCGCCGCCTCCGCGCGTGCGTAGTCGGACTCCGTCCGGTAGTAGCCGACCTCGTCGAACCGGCCCGGCGCGCGGGAGTCTTCGTAAAGCGCCATGCGGCAGCCTCCGACGCTCTCGTAAACGGGAAAGGCGCGGCGGCAAAACGAGAGGAAGGCGTCACGAACTTGGGGCGTGACCTGGACGCGGAGGTGGAGCACGACGTCGGCGTCCGCGATCGCTTCCGGCGGCGGGTTCACGAAGCGCTCCTACCGAGCCGCCGGGAAGAGAAAGCCAGGGCGGAAAAATACTCCGCCCTGGCCTGCTTAATAATGGGGTGACCGACGGGGCTCGAACCCGCAACCTTTCGGGCCACAGCCGAACGCTCTGCCAGTTGAGCTACGGCCACCGTAGCGGCGATTCTACCGTTTTTTAGAAGGCTGGGCAAGGAGCCCGGTGCCCCAAGGTGCCCGATGTTTCGCGCGGGAGAGGCCTTATGCCGCGTGGTCGGCGGCTTCGGCGATCGCCGCGGCGACGTCCAGGAGGGCGCGGAACTGGTCTTCGGTCCGCGGGTCGGGGACCGAGACGTCGACCCGCCCGCCGCTGGCCAGGATGCGCACGCCGGGCAGCGCCGCCAGGCGCGCGCGAAAAGAGGCGTCCACCACCAGGCGGCCGAAGTCCTCCGGCGTGGCCCGCACGAGGAACGTCTCGGAGAACGCGCGGTCCTCGGGGAATTCCACGCGGTCGGGCACGACCATCCCGGCGTCGCGCTCGACGTCGGCCCGCGCGCCCAACTCGAGACGCACGCGCTTGCCCGGAGAGTGCCGCACCGAGGCGACGGTGCGGCCGCCTTCCATAGTAAGGGCCGCCGGACGGCCGTTCCAGTCGCCTTTCAGCTCGGGGGGAGGCCCGGAGAAGGAGAACTTCAGGCCGGGCGCGAGAAGCGGCCACAAGACGGAGGGATCGCGATCGCGGGCGTCCTTCCAGAGCCACCAAACGACCGGAAGCACCGCCAGCGCGAACGCGACGATCAGCCGGAGGGGGTCCACGTTTCGAAGCATACCCCGGCGGCGGATGAGGCGCAAGGACCTGGGTCCTTTGGGCCCATCCCGGCCCAGGGCCCTTGGGCCCTGTCCGGCTATAGGAGGTACGGCCATACTGTGTGGACTGGTATGATCCGTCACGAGCCGAGAAGTCTGAATAGGGTGGCCGCCCTCCTGGGCGCGCTGCTGCTTTCCGGCCTTCCGGCCTTCGCCGCCAAGCACGCGCCGAAGAAGCACACCGCGGGACTGCAGCGCGATCGCGCCGCGAACCTGATCCTCGAAGGCAAGTCGAGCATGGCGCACAGGTCGTTCAACGGCGCCATCGCCGCCTTCCAGGCCGCGACCGAGGCCGACCCCGGCTCGGCCGAGGCCTTCCTCCAACTGGGCAACGCCTACTACGAGCGCGGGTTCTCCCGCGGCACGCCGGACAAGGCCGAGACCAAGGACGTCCAGCGCGCCCTCGCCGCTTTCGAGAACGCCAAGGCGCTCGACCCCGAGGGGCACGGCGTCAGCGAGCCGTTCCTGCTGCACCACGGCATGGGCCAGTGCTACGAGGCGCTCGGCCGCTACGACCAGGCCGCCGACTCGCTCCGCAAAGCGAGCCAGACCGCCCGCCACAACCCGATGCCTCCGCTCTACGCCGCCGAGCTGCGCTACAAGATGCGCGATCTCAAGCAGTCCTCGGAGAGCCTCTTGGAGAGCGTCGAGCGCGCCCGCCGGATCAAGGCGTACCGCTCGCTCGCGAAGCTCGTGCGGACCCACCCGCAGTTCTCGGGCCTGATGCAGGTCCCGCAGAACAAGATGATTTTGGAGACGTTCGACGCGGTCGAGGCCGGACAGGTTCCCGAAGACCAGGCGAAGGCCCAGGTCGAAGAGCGCCTCTCGATGCGAGACGCGCTGGCCTCGATGCCGACGAGCGAGGCGCGAAAGCTGGTCATCGCGGCGGCGGCCCCGGACCCCCGCGTGCAGCAGTGGCTCGAGGAGGCCGACGGCGATTTCAAGTGGCGCAAGTATCGCCGGGCCGTGATGGAGTACGAGCAGGTGCTCAAGCTCGACGGCACCCGCGGCTCCCTCGGCGCGGCCGAGCGCGGCCGGATCTACCAGAACATCGGCACGGCGTACCGGCAGCTCGGCCTGACGAACGAGGCGGTCACCGCCCTCGAGCGCGCCGCGCAGGAGATGCCGGACTCCTCCACCACCTATTACCAGCTCGCGCTGGCGCTCTCGACGCAGGGGCAGTTCACCAGCTCGCTGCACGCCCTCGAGCTCGCGCTGCAGCACGCGCACTCGAACTCCGATCTCCGCATGACGCTCCTTCTCACCCGCACCGACAGCGAGCTCGAACCCCTGCGCGACCTTCCTGGGTACCAGCGCCTTCTCGTCCAGTACGCGCCCCGCGGCGCCCGCGCCCGCTAGGGCCGTCCCTTCGCTAGGGCTTTCCCTTAGGCCCACCTTGGTGCCGCCGCAAATATGCTAGTCTGGCGATAGACGGTTTTTTCGACGAGAATGCCCTTTACCAAGAAGGACGCGCCCAACTGCGATTGGTGCCCGTACCGCAAGAATTGCTTCTTCGACCTCCTGAGCGACAAGCAGTCGCGCCAAGAGTGGAAGGAGATGCGGCTGGCCAACCGCTTCAAGTCGGGCGAGGTCATCTTCTACGAGGGAGACCGGCCCCGCTCGATCTTCGTGGTCTGCACCGGCAAGGTGAAGATCTACAAGTCGAGCCGCACCGGCCAGCAGCTCGTCACCCGCATGGAGAGCCCCGGCGACCTCCTCGGCCACCGGGCGATGCTGGCGGGGGACAACTACGCCGGCACCGCCGAGGCGATGGAGGAGTCGATCGTCTCCCAGGTGGAGGAGCCGGCCTTCAAGGACTTCCTCCTGAACCACCCGAAGTCGGCGCTCGCGCTCTTGGGCGCGCTCGCCCACGACGTCCGCCGCGGCGAGGACCAGGCGCGCGACATCGCTTTCAAGCCCGCCCGCTCGCGCCTCGCCTCGAGCCTGCTCGACATGGCCAAGCCGCAGAAGAACGGCAAGTCCGCGGTCGTGGGGCTCAAGCGCAAGGACTTGGCCGAGATGAGCGGCCTGACCATCGAGACGACCGTCCGGCTCCTCAAAGATTTCGAGAAGCGCGCCCTCCTGAAGAAGCAGGCCAAAGACCTCATCCTCACCGACGAGCCGAACCTCCGCTCCATCTCCGAAAGATTCACCTGAGACGACCGCGCCGCGGTTGACTCGACTCATTGATCTGAATCAAGTCCTTTCCTTGACCGGTGTCATGGGGCCTAGGTTCTCGCTTAGGCATAATGGTCCCACAGAAGTTAAGGAGACTCCGATGATCGATTTGATTCTGATGGTCGCGCTGAACCCGCTGGTCGCCCTCCCCCAGACGCAGCCCGCCGTGTGCCGCGAAGAAGCCCCCGCGATGTTCGCCCAGTTCCGCCCCTGCGTGTGGCCGAACAAGTGCACGACCGAGACCGAACAGGTCGCGCAGTTTAGGCCTTGCGTGTGGCCCAACACCTGCGCCGAGCAGACCCAGCCGGTCGCCCAGTTCCGCCCGTGCGTGTGGCCCAACAAGTGCGCCGTCGAGACGCCCACCGTCTCCCAGTTCCGCCCCTGC
>JACRDR010000121.1 GCA_016212845.1 Elusimicrobiota bacterium | reverse complement strand
TCCATCGTGTCGAGGATGGCGCCCAATTCGCGCTTCATCCTCGAGGCCAGGCTGCTCGGTCCGCACCAAGGCGATCCCGAGGTCGAACCGGGCCGGCTCGCGCCGGCGACCTTCGGCTCGAGCGGCACGACCGCGTCGCACCGCGCGCCCGACCCGGACTCGCAGACCGGCGGCCCGATCCTCAACGTCAAGCTGGGCATGAAGGTCTTCCACCCGGAGTTCGGCACCGGCCGCATCAAGGAAAAGTCCGGCGCCGGCGAGCAGTTGAAGGTCACGGTCGAGTTCGAGAGCGGCAAGGTGAAGAAGCTTTTGGTACGCTACGCCCGTCTCGAGCCGGCATGATCGACGAAGCCCTCGTTAAACACGTCGCCCGCCTCGCCCGCCTCCAGCTGACCGACGCCGAAACGGCGGCGATGAAGCGCGAATTGGGCGCCATCCTCGACACGATGGAGGCGCTCAAGTCCGTCGACGTCTCGGCCGTGCCTCCGACCTCCCACGTGCTCGGCTTGACCGACGTGCTGCGGCCCGACGAGGCGCGTCCCTTTGCGCATCGCGAGGCGCTGCTCGAGGGCGCGCCCAACCGCGACGGCGACTATTTCAAGGTGCCGAAGGTGCTCGAGTGAGCGCGGCCCTCGTCGCGCTCCTCCTCGCCTGGCCCGCGTCCGCGGCCCGCACGTCCACCGCGGAGAACGCCTTCCGCGACGGCGTCGGCTTCTACAAGGGCGCCCGCTTCGAGGCCGCTCTCCAGTCTTTCAACAAGGCGCTCGAGCTCAACCCCGATCTTCGCGTCGCCTCCGGCTTCCGCGCGATGGTTCGCTGGACGCAGGGCGACCTCAAGGGCGCCAAGCAGGACGCCGGCGAGGCCGCTCGCTTTAAGCCCGCGACTTCCGAGCAGTACGTCGCGCGCGGCATGGCGCGCTACGTGCTGCGCGATCTGCCCGGCTCGAAGGAGGACTACGAGGAAGCCGCCCGGCTCGACAAGAAGAACGCGCTCGCGCACTACGGCGTGGGCTCGGTCCTCTCCTCGGAAGGCCGCGCGCAGGACGCGCTCGAGCCTCTGGATAAGGCGATCGACTTGGAGCCGAGGTCCGCCGTGCTGCGGGTCGTGCGGGGCACGGTGCGCGACAAGCTCAAGCAGTGGCGCGGCGCGGTCGACGACTACACCAAGGTCATCGAGTTCAACCCGCACTTCCCGTGGGCCAGGCTCTATCGCGCGCGCGACTTGCGCGAGCTCGAGGAGTTCTCGAACGCTTCCGACGATTTCGGCGAGTTCCTGCGCATCTACCCCGACCACGAGGAGGCGCTCTATCTTCGCGCGAACTGCCTCTTCCAGGTGAAGGACTACGCCGGCTCGATCAAGGACCTGAACCGGGTGATCGATTTGAACCCGAAGCGCGGGCTGGCGTGGTCGAACCGCGGGCTCGCGAAGGCGCAGGTCGGCGATCCCGACGGCGCGATCTCCGACCTCAAGCGCGCCGCCGAGCTCGAGCCGAACAAGCGCGAAAAATTTCAGGCCGCGATCGACTCCATCCAGGCGAAGCTCAAGCTCGAGAACCGCATGCCGGAGCGCGTAAACGGCCAGGCCGCCGAGCCGTTCGAGCCCCCCGCGCCCGAGGACGAGCTTTCGCCCGAACCTCTGCCGCCGCCCCGGCCCGACGAGCTGCGAAAGCCGAACATCCCGCGCCGGGTGGAGTCTCCCGATGGCAAGGAACGCCGTCCCGAGACGATCAAGAATCCCGACAGCACGCCGTTCTTGGAATGACCGACTACACGTCCTGGTCCGCCTCCGCGATCGCGGCGGCGGTGCGCGGCAAGAAGGCGAAGGCGGAAGACGTCGCCGGGGCGCATCTCGAGCGCATCCGCGCGGAAGACCCGAAGGTCCGCGCGTTCATCCGGGTCCTCGCCGACGAGGCGCTCGAAGCCGCCCGCGAGGTGGACGCGAAGGTCGCGGAAGGCCGGGATCCGGGCCTCCTCGCCGGCGTGCCCGTCGCGCTCAAGGACAACTTAAACGTCCGCGGCGTGCCCACGACCTGCGGCTCGAAGATCCTCGAGGGCTTCGTCGCGCCATACGACGCGACCGTCGTCGAGCGCCTCAAGCTCCACGGCGCCGTGATCGTCGGCAAGACGAACATGGACGAGTTCGCCATGGGCTCTTCCACCGAGAACTCCGCGTTCTTCCCGACGAAGAACCCGCATGACCACGCGCGCGTGCCCGGCGGCTCCTCCGGCGGCTCCGCCGCGGCGGTCGCCTCCGGCATGGTGCCGCTCGCGCTGGGCTCCGACACGGGCGGCTCGATCCGCCAGCCCGCTTCCTTTTGCGGCGTCGTGGGGCTCAAGCCGACCTACGGCCTGGTCTCGCGCTACGGCCTCGTCGCGTTCGCCTCGTCCTTGGACCAGATCGGCCCGATCGCCCGGAACGTGGAGGACGCCGCCCTCGCGCTCACCGCGATCTCCGGCTTCGATCCCCTCGATTCCACGTCCGCGCCTTCCCAGCCGCGCTCCTACGACGTCTCCTCCGGCGTGCAGGGGCTCCGAATCGGCCTGCCCGCCGAGTACGCCGGGCCCGGCCTCGAGCCCGACGTGAAGGCCGCGGTCGACCGCGCTCTCGCCGCCCTGCGGGCGAAGGGCGCCCAGACGGTGGACGTCTCGCTGCCCAATACGAAGCACGCGGTCAGCACCTACTACATCCTCGCCCCATCGGAAGCCAGCGCGAACCTGGCCCGCTTCGACGGCATGCGCTATGGCTTCTCGACCGCGCGCGCGAACGCGCGATTGACCGGGTTGCTCGAAACCTACGAAGCCTCCCGGGGACGCGGCTTCGGTCCCGAAGTGAAGCGCCGCATCATGCTCGGCACCTACGCGCTCTCCTCCGGCTACTACGACGCTTATTACGGCCGTGCCCAGAGAGTGCGCACGCTCATCAAGCGCGACTTCGACGAAGCGTTTCGGAACGCCGACGTCCTGCTGACGCCGGTAGCGCCGACGCCCGCTTTCAAGCTCGGCGAGAAGACCTCGGACCCCGTGCAGATGTACCTCTCCGACGTCTTCACGATCCCGTGCAACATCGCGGGGATCGCGGGCGTCTCGG
The DNA here is from genome assembly GCA_016212845.1 of Elusimicrobiota bacterium. Classification (GTDB taxonomy): domain Bacteria; phylum Elusimicrobiota; class Elusimicrobia; order UBA1565; family JACRDR01; genus JACRDR01. Next base: position 7,966 of record JACRDR010000121.1, on the reverse strand, counting down.
TGCCCTGCGGAAAGACGAAGGGCGGCCTACCGCTCGGCGTTCAGCTGCTCTCGCGCCCCTTCGAAGAGCACATCCTTTTGGCCGCCGCCAAGGCCTTGGAGGGACTATGAACGAGCGCCGCCTTCCTCCCGTCGGCTCGGCCGGGCGCAAGACCGCCGGCGACGAGTACTCCTCGGGCGGCGTCGTCACGCGCGACGGCAAGGTGCTCCTCGTAAAGGTTCAAAACTTAAAGGGGGAGAAGGTCTGGACGTTCCCCAAAGGGCATCTCGATCCGGGCGAGACCCCGAAGGCCGCCGCGCTCCGCGAGGTGCACGAGGAGACCGGCTTCGAGTGCGAGGTCATCGGCCCGCTCACGCTCGTCCGCTACATGTTCATGCGCGAAGGCCGGCTCGTGCACAAGCGCGTCCGGTGGTACTGGATGCGGCCCGGCCGCAAGTCCGGCACGCCCGACGCGAAGGAAGTCCTCGACGTGAAATGGTTCGCGCCCGCGGAAGCCGGGAACGTGCTGCGTTATCCCGGCGACAAGCGCCTGTTGACCCTCATCGAGGCCAAGCTCATGACGGTCACCGAACGGGAAGACTAGTGGCCGCGACGATCGCGATCTGCGACGACGACCAATCGTTCGTCGAACTCACCACCCGCTATCTCGTTTTCCACGGCTACTCCGTCTGGTCCGCCGAGGACCCCGCGGGATTTACCGCCCGCGCCCTCGAGGAACCGCCCGACGTCCTCCTGCTCGACATGCAGATGCGCGGCGGCGGCGGCCCCCAGGCGCTGGCCGCGATCCGCGAGTGCCCCGAGCTCAAGAACCTCAAGGTCATCATGTGCTCCGGCATGCCCGTCGAACAGATGGCTCTGTGGGCCGAGGGCATGGCGGGGGTGAAATACCTCGCCAAGCCCTTCGACACGCGCCGCCTGGGGCAGCTCCTGGAGGAAATCGTTCCGAAGGCCGCTTTCATCGCGTTCACCCGCGCGGTCAGCCCCCAGATGGCGCGCTGCGAGCTCACCCATCTCGAGCGCTCCGTCATCGACGTGAAGCGCGCCGCCGCCCAGCACGAGGCCTATGAGAAGGCGCTGTCGAAGGCCGGCTGCGACGTGCGCCGCCTGTCGGCCGCGCCGGACCTTCCCGACTCGGTCTTCGTGGAGGACGCGGCCGTCGTCTTCGACGAGCTGGCGGTGATCGCGCGCCCGGGAGCCGAGACCCGCCGCGGCGAGGTTGTCGAGGTGGAAAAGGCGCTGTCGGGCCTCCGGCACCTCGAGAAGATCGAGTCGCCGGGGACGCTCGACGGCGGCGACGTCCTCGTCGCCGGCAAGCGCGTGTTCGCGGGACGCACGGCGCGCACGAACGACGAAGGCATTCGCCAACTCGGCCTGCTCCTGGCGCCGCGCGGCTACGTCGTCGCCGCGGTCCCGGTGACGGGCTGCCTGCACCTGAAATCCGCGGTCACCGCTTTCGACGAGAACTCTCTGCTGATAAACTCCAAGTGGGTCCCGCGCGACGCCTTCCCCGGCTTCGACCTGCTCGAGATCGACCCGTCCGAGCCCTACGCGGCCAACGTCCTCAAGCTCGGCGAGACGCTCATCATGCCCTCGGCCTTCCCGAAGACGCGCGCGCGCCTCGAGCGCGAATGGAAGAAGCCCGTCATCGTCGACGCCGACGAGCTGGCGAAAGCCGAAGGCGCGGTGACCTGCTGCAGCCTCATCGCGGCGCGTCGGCCCGGTGAGCCGCGAGCCGGGTGCTGACGGCCACGAGATAGCTTGCCAGCGAATTCAGTTCCGCGTCGCTGAGCCGCAGGCGCGGCATACGGGCCTTCGGAAGATCCTTCGCCGGGTTCTTGATGTGCGCCTTGACGCGGCTGATCGAGAGTCTTACGCCGACGTCGTCGAGCTTCGGGCCCGTGGCGCCGCCCGCGCCTTCGATGGAGTGGCAGTAGGAGCAGCGGAGCTTCTGGAACAAGGCCCGTCCCTCCGCCTCCCACGAGCGCTCCTGTGGGGCGGCCTTCTCCGGCGGATGCTCCTCGTCCGGCACCATATCGGCCTCCAGCCGCCGGAGCGCGTTTACGATCAGCGGGTTCTTGGGTTCGCAGGCTTGGGCGAGCTTGAACGCGGCCCAGGCGTCCTTGTCCCGGCTGTGGATATAAAGCTCGAGGCCGTCCCGGCGCCTCGAGCGCGCGCTGGAGGTCTGGGTCCAGGACGAGGGCGTCGGGATCGCGAAGGAAGACCTCTCGCGACTCTTCCGGGAGTTCTCGACGGCCGGCTCGCGTCCCACCGCGGGCGAGACGAGCCATGGTTTGGGCCTGGCGATCGCCAGGCGCATCGTCGACCTGCACGGCGGCGAGCTGACCGTGGAAAGCGAGCCGGGCGCGGGCTCCCGGTTCACCTTCCGTCTGTCTTTTGCTAGAAAGCAGGCGTGAGCGACTTCGAGATGGTGGTCGGGCTGGAGTGCCACGTCCAGCTGGCGACGAAGAGCAAACTGTTCTGCTCCTGTTCGACGGCATCCTTCGGCGTCGAGCCCAACGCCAACATCTGCCCCGTCTGCACCGGCCAGCCGGGAAGCCTTCCCGTTCTCAATCGAAAGGCGGTGGAGGTGGGATTTAAGGCCGCGCTGGCCCTGCGCTGCCGCTTAAACGAGCTCAGCGTCTTCGCCCGCAAGAACTACTTCTATCCCGACCTGCCCAAGGGCTACCAGATTTCCCAGTACGAGCTCCCGTTCTCCGAAGACGGAAAGCTGGACATCCCCGGCAAGACCGTTCGCATCCACCGCATTCATCTGGAAGAAGACGCGGGCAAGCTTCTGCACATGCTCGGCTCGACGCACTTGGACCACTCGCTAGCCGACTATAACCGCGCCGGCACGCCGCTGATCGAAATCGTCACCGAGCCCGACCTCCGCTCGAGCGAGGAGGCGTATCAGTATCTCACGACGCTCAAGGCGATCCTCCAGTACGTCGGCGTCTCCAATTGCGACATGGAGAAGGGCGAACTCAGATGCGACGCCAACGTCTCCGTCCGCAGGAAGGGGGAGACGAAGCTCGGCACGCGCGCCGAGATCAAGAACTTGAACTCGTTTAAGGGCGTGCGCGACGCGCTCGAGCACGAGTTCGCGCGCCAGTGCGCGCTAGTAGAGGAGGGCGGCAAGGTCGTGCAGGAGACGCGCCTGTGGGACGCGAACCGCGGCGCCACCGCTCCGATGCGCTCGAAGGAAGAGGCGCACGACTACCGCTATTTTCCGGACCCCGATCTCGTCCCGCTTCGCGCCGAGCCCGATCTAGTCGAGCGCCTCAAGCGGGAGACCCCCGAACTGCCCGCGCAGCGCCGCGCGCGCTTCGTCAGTCAGTACGGCCTGACGGAGGAGTCCGCCGGAGTGCTGACGGGCGAGCGCGCGCTCGCCGACTACTACGAGTCGGCGGTGGAGGTCTGCGGCCCGAAGGCCGCGAAAACCGCCGCAAATTGGCTCGGCACCGAACTGCTTGGACGGCTCAACGCCGACAAGAAGACGATCCTTGAGTCTCCCGTTCCGCCGAAGCACCTAGGCGAACTCGCGGAGCTTCTGGAGGCGGGGACGTTGTCGTCGAAGCTCGCCAAGGAAGTCTTCGCCAAGATGTGGGCGAGCTCGGCTTCGCCGAAGGAGCTGGTATCCCAAGGCATGTCTCAGGTGTCCGATGAAGGCGAGATCGCCAAGTGGGTGGAAGCGGCCATGGCCGAGAACCCGCAGGCGGTCGCGGACCTGCGCGCCGGCAAGGACGCCGCGATCGGCCGCATCGTCGGCGGCGTGATGAAGCGCTCGGGCGGCAAGGCCAACCCCGCCGTCGTCCAGAAGCTGATCCGCGCTAGGCTTTAGCTTCCAGTTCCGACCAGCGCGCGAATAGCGTTTCCACCTTCCTTCGCGCCGCGTCGAAGGCCGCGTGCCGCTTCGCGAGCTCGGCGGCGTCGGACGCCACGGCCGGATCGGCCATCGCCGCTTCCGCGTCGGCGGCTTCCTTCTCCGCCCGGTGGATTGCGGCCTCCATCCCCTTGAGCTCCTTGAACTCCTTGGGCGTGAGCTTTTCCTTCGGCGCGGCGGGGGCGGGCTTGGCCGCGGCGGGCTCCGGCTCGCCGCGGCGCGAGGCTTCCCATTGGTCGAGGTCGGCGAAAAAGCGCGCCCCGCCCTTGCCGTCGAGCGCCAAGAGCTCGCGGCTCACCCGGTCGAGGAGCCAGCGATCGTGCGTCACGAGCACCAAGGCGCCGGGGAAGTCGCGCATTGAATTTTCGAGCACCTCGAGCGACTGGACGTCGAGATCGTTGGTCGGCTCGTCGAGCAGAAGCAGGTCGGCGGGCTTGAGCATGAGCCGCGCGATGAGCACGCGCGACTGCTCGCCGCCCGACAGATGCCGCAGCGGCATCTCCATCTGCTCCTGCCGGAAGAGGAAGCGCGAGGCCCAGCCGTAGACGTGGATGCGCTGTCCCTTGTACTCGACGTGCTCGCCGGCGGGGCAAAGCGCGCGCTTGAGCGTCTGGTCCAAGTCGAGCTGCTCGCGGTCCTGGTCGAAGACCACGACCTGGAGGCGGTCCGCCCTCTTGACCGTTCCGGAGTCGGGCGCCAGTTCGCCCGCGAGGATCTTGAGCAGGGTGCTCTTGCCGCTGCCGTTCTCGCCGAGCAGGCCGAGTTTTTCGCCGGGGCGGAGCATGAGGTCGAGCCCGTAGAAGAGGCGCCTGCCGCCGAGCGACTTCGAGACGCCGACGAACTCCGCGAGCCTCGTGCTCTGGCGCTCGCTGCCGGAGAAATCGATCTCGGTCGCGCGGCCGGCGGCGTTGCGGGCGGAGAGGTCGTCTAAGTCCGCGATCAGTTCCCCGGCGCGGTTGATGCGGGCCTGCTGCTTGGTCGTGCGGGCTTTGGCGCCGCGGCGCAGCCACGTGATCTCGTTGCGCACGGTGTTGCGCAGAGTCGCCTCGGTCGCCTCCTGCGAGGCGAAAAGCTCCTCGCGCTTCTCCAGGAAGCGGCTGTAGTTGCCCGCCGAGCTGAAGTGGCCTTCCGGGTAGCGCCGGTTGAGCTCGATGACCCGGTTGGTCACGCGCTCGAGGAAGCGTCGGTCGTGCGTGACGACCAGATAGGAAAAGTCGAGTTCCGACAGGAACTGCTCGAGCCACAAGACGCCCGCGAGGTCGAGATGGTTCGTCGGCTCGTCGAGCAGCAGGAGGTCCGGCTTGCGCAGCACCTGGCTCAGGATCGCGAGACGCTTGCGCCAGCCGCCGGAGAGGGCGGCGACGTTCAGCGAAGGGTCGGCGAAGCCGGCCTGGAGCAGCCCGTCCTCGACGCGGATCTCGATCTCGTAGTCTTCGAGGTGGAGCCCGGAAAGCGCCTTGGCGACCGCCCCGGCGACGGTGAGGTCCCCGGTGTCCTCGAAGACGTCCTTTTGCGGCAGGTAGCCGACGCGCAGGCCGCGTCGAGCGCTGACCTCGCCTTCGTCCGGCTTCTCGAGACCCGCGAGGACGCGCAGGAGAGTCGATTTGCCGGCGCCGTTGGGTCCGATGAGGCCGGTGCGTTCGCCTTCGAAGAGGCCGAACGATAGGCCTTCGAAGAGCGGGCGCGCGCCGTGGGACTTGGAAAGCCCCCGGCAGCCGACTAGGATCGCGGGCATCGCATCAGCTTACCAGCTTTGGAAGCCCCCGTCGCGCCGTCGTACTTGCTATACTGGCGAGCCTTCCTAGCCGTCCTCGAAGAGCGGAGTCCTGATGCCGACGCAATGTGAAGCCACGACGTTAGCCTCGACGTATTCGGCCGCGCACCGTTGTCTGAAAGTCCAAGGCGTAAAGAAGCTCGGAGACCTGCGGCTCTGTCCGCACCATCAGGCCATGGAGGCCAGGAGACGCGCGTGACCTTGAAAGAATTGGCGGCGAAACTCGGAGCGGAGCTGCAGGGCTCCGCGGACTACGCGATCAAAGGCGTGCGCGACATCGAAGCCCTGGACGCGGCGCAGCCGCTCGAGGAGAACTACGTCTATTTCATCGAGACGCCCGCGGTTTTGAAGCGTCATCCCCGGGCGCCCGAGAAGGGAGCGGTCCTGACCACCCAGGCGCTCGCCTCCAATTTCAAGAACGCGCTGATCGCTCCCGAAGGGAAGGCCCGCATCGCGCTGATCGCCTTGTTGAACGCTTTCGATAACGCGCCCGCGTTCGACGCCGGCGTCTCCCCCAAGGCCCTCGTCGATCCCTCGGCGAAGGTCGCCGCCAGCGCCCGGATATTGCCCGGCGCGGTCGTGATGGCGAACGCCGTCGTGGGCGAGCGCGCGGTGCTCTACCCGGGCGTCGTGGTCGAGCCGTTTGCCGCGGTCGGCGACGACACCGTCTTGTGGCCGAACGTGGTAATCGGCCATCACTGCACGATCGGCCGGCGCTGCATCATCCACGGAAGCACCGTCATCGGCGCGGACGGCTTCGGGTTCTACGACGAACCGGGCGCCCGCCACAAGATCCCGCAGATCGGCAACGTCGCGATCGCCGACGACGTCGAGATCGGCGCGAGCAGCACCGTCGATCGCGCGACCATCGAGACGACCACCATCGGCCAGTTCACCAAGATGGACGACCAGGTCCACGTCGGGCACAATTGCCGCGTCGGCCGCTTCTGCTACATCGTGGGCAACTCCGCGATCGGCGGCTCGGTAGTCATCGAGGACGGGGCGATGATCTCGGGCATGGTGATCGTAAAGGACCACCTGCGCATCGCGAAGGGCACGATCGTGATGGGCCTTTCCGGCGTGGCCCAGGACACCGAGCCCAAGACCGCCTACTTCGGCTCGCCCGCCCGCCCCGCGCGGCAGATGCACCGGATGCACGCGGCGCTGGAGCGCCTGCCGGAGCTGCTGGTGAAGGTGCGCGAGCTGGAAGAGAAGGTGAAGTCGCTCGAGCCGGCGAAAGCCTAGGCGGCCGGTTCGCCCAGGAGATCGTAATCCTGGGCTTCCGTGATCTTCACGTCCACGAAGTCGCCGATGCGCAGGTAGTCCTTCTTCGCGTCGATCAGCACTTCGTTGTCCACCTCGGGCGAGTCGTGTTCCGTCCGTCCCACCCAGAAGTCCCCGTCCTTGTGGTCCACCAGCGTCTTGAAGACGCGGCCGACCTTGGCCTCGTTGAGCTCGCGCGAGATCTCGAGCTGGGCCTCCATCACCGCGTTGGCGCGGGCCTTCTTCGTCTTGGCGGGGACGTCGTCTTTGAGCGTGTAGGCGTGCGTCTGCTCCTCGTGGGAGTAGGCGAAGATGCCGAGGCGGTCGAAGCGCGTGCGATTCACCCAGGCCAGCATCTCGGCGTGGTCTTCCTTCGTTTCGCCGGGGTAGCCCGCGATCAGGGTGGTGCGGAGCGTGATGCCCGGCACGCGCTCGCGGATCTCGGCGACGAGCCTTTCGGTGCCCGCCTGGTTGATGCCGCGGCGCATGGAGACGAGCATGCGGTCGGTGATGTGCTGCAGCGGCATGTCGAGGTACTTGCAGACGTTCTCGCGCTCGCGCATGACGTCGAGCACGTCCATCGGGAAGCCCGCCGGGAAGGCGTAGTGGAGCCGGATCCAGCCGATGCCGTGGACGTCGGAGAGGCGCTTGAGGAGCTCGGAGAGGTTTCGCTTCCCGTATAGGTCGAGGCCGTAGTAGGTCAGGTCCTGCGCGATGAGGATGAGTTCGCGAGTCCCGGCCTTGGCCAGGCGCTCCGCTTCGGCGACGAGCTCTTCCATCGGCTTGGAGACGTGCTTGCCGCGCATGAGCGGGATCGCGCAGAAGGAGCAGGGCCGGTCGCAGCCCTCGGCGATCTTCAAATAGGCGTAGTGGGCGGGCGTCGTCAGCAGGCGCTCGCCGACGAGTTCGTGCTTGTAGTCGGCGCCGAGCGTCTTGAGCAGGCGGGGAAGGTCGCGGGTGCCGAAGTACGCGTCGACCTCCGGGATCTCTTTTTCGAGCTCGGGCTTGTAGCGCTCGGAGAGGCAGCCGGTGACGATGACGCGCTC
>JACRDR010000122.1 GCA_016212845.1 Elusimicrobiota bacterium | reverse complement strand
CGAGGCGAAAACCGGGCATCTCGGCGGCATCTACCTGGTCAAGCACAAGGGCAACAACAGCGGCCTGCGCGTCGAGGCTCCGGAAGGCCGCTTGGGGATCGACAAGGGGCGCGGCCTCACGCTCGAGCTGAAGGGCGGCACCCTTCAATTGCCCGCCCGCGAGCCCGCGTGGCTCGTGACCGCGGCCTTCGAGAGCTACCGGCTGTTCATGCCTTTCGCCGCCGCCGCGCCCGTCGACCGGCGCCTCGACCTTCAAGAAATGAATACCCGGCGCTTGCGCGAGAAGGCGGCGGAACCCGACACCGACCTCGAGCATAAGAAGGAATACGCGACCGAGGCCGCCGTGCGCTCCGTTGGCGCGGCGAGCCCGTTCGTCATGTTCTGGCTCGCCTGCCCGCTCGGCCTGCGCTTGGAGAAGCGCGCGAAGGCCACGGGGTTCGCGCTGAGCCTGCTCGTGCTCTTCTTCTATTACGGCCTGCTCGCGCTCGGCATCTCGCTCGGGCGGCGCCACCTGGAGTACGCGTCTTGGTCGCCGTGGATTCCCAACGCGGCCGGCATGCTCGCGGCCGCGGGCCTGTGGGCGCGGGGTCTGCGCCGGTGAGGATCTTCAGCCGCCACATGGCGCTGCATTTCCTCAAGCCGTTCCTGTTCGGGCTCGGGCTCTTCGCGCTGCTGATCTTCCTCGGGGACCTCTTCGACAAGCTTCCGAGACTGCTGAAGAGCCCGGCGCCGTTCGGCATCATCCTCCAGTATCTTTGGCTCGAGGTGCCGTACTGGGCGGCGCGCGTCATTCCTCTCGCGACGCTGCTCGCGACCCTGATCGCGGTCACGGGCTTCGTCTCGAGCGGCGAGTGGGCCGCGGTGCAGGCGGCGGGCTTCGAGACGCGCGAATTTCTCCGCCCGCTGCTGTGGATGGCGCTCGGCGTCACCGCCTTCAGTTTCGCGGTGCAGGAGACCGTGCTTCCCATGTGCTTTGCCCGCTCGCAAACGCTGTGGCGGGACCGCATCCACCCGGAGTGGGAATGGGACAAGTACCCCGACGTCATCCTGACCGGGGGCTCGGGCCAGTTCATCACCGCCCGCAACTTCTTCCCGAAGGACGGCCGCATGGAGCGGCCCGTGATGGACTACTACGCCGACGGCCGGCTGGTCCGCCAACTCGACGCGACCGAGTCGAACTGGGACCCGACGGCCAAGAAGTGGATCTTCTCCGACGGCATCGAGCGCCGCTTCGGCAGCGTCGTGCCGCCCGAGGAGCGCGCGTTCAGCCGCCTCGAGTCGGACCTCGACACGCCGCCGCTCGTGCTCATCCCGCGCCGCAAGAATCCAGACGAGATGAGCTTCCGGGAAACGGTGCGCTACCTGCGGCAGGTGCGATTCCTCGGCGCGAGCCCCCGGGAGGCGCAGACCGCGCTGCATTCCAAAATCAGCTATCCGTTCGCGAACCTCATCCTGTGCGCGCTCGGCATGCCGATCGCGCTGCGGCTGCGCCGCTCGCACCGCGCGGCGACCGCGAGCGTCGCGCTCGGCATCGGGCTCATGTACGTCTGGGCGATGGAGATGTCGAAGACGCTCGGCGTCGCGGGCCGGCTCGCGCCGCCGATCGCGGCCTGGGCCCCGCACCTTTTCTTCGCCGCCGCCGCCGCCTACCTGCACAAAAAGACCGAGATTTAGGGCTTTCCCAAAAAGGCACTTGACATTTGCGGCGCGTAATGTATAATTATGCAACGCCGATGAATATTCAACCAGTCCCCGCGGAGCGCAAGCGGGCCCGACAGCAGGCCGTGCTCGACGCCATTTCCGCCGAGGAGCTCGCCACCCAGCAGGAGATCGCGCGGGCGCTCCGGAAGCGGGGCATCGACGCGACCCAGGTCTCGATCTCGCGGGACATCGCGGAGCTCGGGCTGGTGAAGGCGGGCGGCAAGTACGTGTCGGGCCATCCGGCCGCGCCCGCCGCCGCCGACCCGTTGATCGGCCTCGTTAAGGCCGTCGCGGCGGCCGGTCCCAACCTCGTCGTCGTCAAATGCGACACCGGCGCGGCCCCCCGGGTGGGGCTCGCGCTCGATCAGCTCGGTCTTCCCGGCATCGTCGGCACGCTCGCCGGCGACGACACCGTCTTCGCGGCCGTCGCCACGGCGGCCGACAACACGCGGCTCGTCCGCCTCCTCCAGTCGCGCATTCCCGCGGTGCGTTAAACCCCCTACTCGGGAGAACCCAAGCCCATGAAACCCAAGATACTGCTCGCATTTTCCGGCGGCCTCGACACCACCTTCTGCCTGCTCTGGCTGAAGGAGACGCTCAACGCCGACGTCGTCACCGCGACCGTCGACACCGGGGGATTCGAGCCCAGCGAGCTCGCCGCGATCGAGAAGCGGGCGCTGTCGCTCGGCGCCCTCGAGCACCGCACGCTCGACGCGAAGGCCGAGCTCTTTTCGAGGTTCGTGACCGTCCTGATCCAGGGCAACGTCCTGCGGGGCCGGGTGTATCCGCTCTCGGTCTCGGCCGAGCGGGTGCTCCAGGCCGAACTGACGGCGAAGCTCGCGAAATCGCTCGGCTGCGACGGCGTCGCGCACGGCTCGACCGGCGCGGGCAACGACCAGGTCCGCTTCGACGGCGCCTTCCAGGCGCTCGCGCCCGGTCTCGCGGTGCACACGCCTATTAGGACCCTCGGCTGGTCCCGGGCCCAGGAGACCGAGTGGCTGGCGAAGCACGGCGTGACGGTCCCGGCCAAGACGACCGCGTACTCGGTCAACACGGGGCTCTGGGGCACGACCGTCGGCGGGAAGGAAACGCACGATCCGTGGAAGGAAGTGCCCGCTTCGGCGTTTCCCGTGCCGCCGGAAGGGCTCAAGACCGCGCCGGCCGACGTCGTGATCGGGTTTGATAAGGGCGTGCCGGTCTCGATCGACGGCAAGAAGCTCTCCGGCCCCGAGCTGGTGGCGGCGCTGCACGCGCTCGGCCGGAGCTACGGACTAGGCCGGGGCACGCATCTCGGCGATACGATCTTGGGCATCAAGGGCCGGATCGCCTTCGAGGCGCCCGCGCCGCTCATGCTGATCGCCGCGCATCAGGAGCTCGAGAAGCTGGTGCTCACGCGGTGGCAGGCGTTCTGGAAGAACCACGTCGGCGAGTTCTACGGCCAGATGCTGCACGAGGGCCTCTACTACGACCCCGTGATGCGGGACCTGGAGGCGATGATCCTCTCCAGCCAATTAAGGGTGAACGGCGAAGTCCGGCTGAAGCTCGCGCCGGGCCATTTCGACGTGACGGGCGTCAAAAGCCCGCAAAGCCTGATGTCGGCGCAGGCCGCCTACGGCGAGACGAGCAAGCTTTGGGACGGCGCCGAGGCGGCCGGTTTCTCGAAGATCCATGCGATGCCGATGGCCCTGGCGATGAAAGCGGAGGTGGCGTCATGAAGGTGGTATTCGACAAGATCGCGTCGGCAAGCAAGAACGCGCGCATTCCCAGGGAAGCGCAGCTGACCTCGTCGATCCCCGCGGTCGAAGGGCAGGTCATCGCTGTCCGCGTCAAAGGCACGAAGTCGGTCTACAACACGCTCGAGGACGTGCACGGACGCATGATCGGCCTCAACGACGGCGACGTGATCGCCGCCGTGCTCGGCACGCGCCGCGCGCTGCGCGGGTACGCGGGCACGGTCCCGGAGAAGGTCGCGGTCGGCGACTCGCTCGACATCTTGAACCTGGGAGGCGTCATCGGGCGCTGCACCGCCGGCAACGTCGAGCTTGGCGTGCCGCTTAAGGCGGAGGTCCTGGGCGCGGTGCTGAGCTTCCCGGT
>JACRDR010000118.1 GCA_016212845.1 Elusimicrobiota bacterium | reverse complement strand
CCTGCCGCGCGGACTCGCCCAACGCCTTGATCTTGTTGTTGAGCCGCAGCACGCGCTCGTGGTTGAGGTCGAGCGCGAGCACTCGCCCCGCGGTCGCCGCGCGCAGGTTCTCCAACGCCCGCTCGACGCGAACCCGCGCGGCGGGGGTGAGGCCTTTCTTCTTGAGGCGCGCCCTCAGCGCCAGCGTCCTCCTCTCCGTCCGCGCCAGGAAGCGCGCGGTCGCCCTGAGCCGCCGCCGCATGCCCCCGAGTTCGGCGCCGGTGCGCCGGCCGCGAGGCATGAGCTCTTTCGCGGTCATCTCGTCGACCTCGACGAGGCTCTCCCAATTGCGGATCTCGCGTTGGGCGAGAGGCGAGGAGAGCACCAGGAGCCGGAGATCCTCCTGACGCTGCCGCACCGCGCGAGAAAGTTCGATCTCTTCCTCGCGCTTGAGAAGCGGCACCTTGCCGATCTCGTTCATGTACGTCCCGATGCTGCTGAGCGCGCCACCCTCATGCGGCGCGGCGTCCACGGACTCGGACGGCTCGGCGATGATTTCTTCCACGCGTGCGACCTCCGGAGTCCGCAAGGGCGCCCCTGGCGCGGCGCGCGGGTAGGCGCGCGGGCGCGTTCGCACGGACCGCTGGGATCGGGCGACGGCCTGCGTCGCCGACCTTCCGGTGGGGGGAGGGCTCGGCCGCCCGGCGTTTCGGGCAGGCCCCTTCCGGAAGGGACTGACGGACTCGATCGGTATTAAAGCCGAGTCGTGTTACGGATCTGTTAAAGCATCTTTACCCGATCGACGGGCGGCCGAGGGGTCCGACGGGGCGCGGCGGACCGGGTTCCGGCCTAGGCGGGGACGGCGGCTGCGGCGTCGGCGGCACGGGGTTCGGCGGCAGCGGGCTCGGCTGCGGGAAGTCCGGCTTCGGCGGGATCGGCTGAGGCATGACGTCCTCCGCGGGGGTCCTCCCTAGTATAGGACCCCCGCGAGGCCCGTCCGTGACGGCGGTTCGACGGCGCTATTGCCAGCCGAGCTGGCGTCCCTTGTTCTGCTCGTCGAGCCACTTCTGCAGCGGCGCGAAATAGTCGAGAACCGCGGTCGCGTCCATCTGCGGGGTGCCGGCGACCGCCTGCAGGGCCTCCGGCCAAGGCCGGCTCGCGCCCATCTCCATCATCTTGATGAACTTTTCGCCCGCCTTCTTGTTTCCGTAGAAGGAGCAGCGGTGCAGCGGGCCGGTGTAGCCGGCTTCCTTGCAGAGCGAGCGGTAGAACTGGAACTCGAGCACGTGCGCGAGGAAGTAGCGCGTGTAGGGGACGTTCGCCGGCACGTGGTACTTCGCGCCCGGGTCGAAGTCGTTCTCGGTGCGCTCGACCGGCGGGCGGACGCCCTGGTACTTGCGCGCGAGATCCCACCACGCCTTGTTGTAGTTCGCGGGCGTGACCTCGCCGGAGAAGACTTTCCACCGCCACTGGTCGACCATCAGGCCGAACGGCAGGAAGGCGAGCCGCTCGAGCGCCATCTTCATGAGGAGCGCGGTGTCGCCGTCGGCGCCCGGCACCTTGTCGAGAAGCCCGATCTGCTTCAGATACTCGGGCGTCACCGAGAGCGCGATCGTGTCGCCGGCCGCTTCGTGGAAGCCGTCGTTGGCGCTGCCCTGGAAAAAGTACGGCTGCTTCGCGTACGCGCGCTGGTAGAAGTTGTGGCCCAGCTCGTGGTGGATCGTCGTGAAGTCGTCGGAGTTGATCTTGATGCACATCTTGATGCGCAGGTCGTAGGAGTTCTCGACGTCCCAAGCGGACGCGTGGCAGACGACCTCGCGGTCCCTCGGCTTCGTGAAGAGGGAGCGCTCCCAGAACGTCTGCGGCAGCGGGTCGAAGCCGAGCGAGGTGAAGAAGCGCTCGCCCATGCGGACCATCTCCTTCTCGTCCGTCTTCCGGTCGACGAGCAGCTTCGTCAGGTCGTAGCCCGAGTCGGAGGCGGGGGGAGCGACGAGGTCGTAGGTATTCTCCCAGCTCTGCGCCCACATGTTGCCGAGGAGATGCGCGGGGATCGTGCCGTCGGTCCCGACCGCCGCCTCGCCGTATTTTTCGATCAAGCGGGCGCGAACGTAGGCGTGCAGCGAAAGGTAAAGCGGCCGGAGCTGGCCCCAAAGCCGGTCAAGCTCGGCGGTGAACGCCTCGGGCGGCATATCGTAGCCCATGCGCCACAGCGCGCCGGTGTCCTTGAAGCCGAGGTCGCGGGCGCCCTTGTTGGCGAGCTCGACCATGCGGGCGTACTTCGCCTTCATCGGCGGGGAGACGGTGCGCCAGCCCTTCCAGACCTCGAGGAGCTTCGCCGGGTCGCGGCTGTCCTTGAGGATGTCCTCCATGTCGTTGAGCGTGAGGCACTTCTCCGGCTGGTTCGGCTCCTGGCAGTACTTGCCCTTGCCGTACTCGCTGGAGAGCCACGCGCCGATCTCGGAGAGCTCCTTCTGCTCCTTCGGGTCCGGCGGCGGAGGCGCGACGACGCCGAGCCGCAGCTTCAGAAACTTGCGGGCGACGTCGTCCGGAAGCTTCACGCCGTCGAAGCGCTTGGCTTCCTTGGCGAAATCGGCGACGGCGACGTTGAACTCGCGGTCGGTCTCGGCGGCGAGCTTCTCGG
>JACRDR010000116.1 GCA_016212845.1 Elusimicrobiota bacterium | reverse complement strand
GGCGGCTCACGACGAGAGTGGAAAGGAACTGGAGGGACTCGAGAGTCTTTCCGTCCTTGCCGATCACCGTCTCGTTGTCGTTGGACTCGACTTCGACGCGCACGCGCATCTGCGCGGCGTCCCAATCGGTATTGACCGTGCCGCAGTGGAAGGCCATCGCCTTGAAGAACTCCTCGACCCACGCCTTCGCGAGCTCGCAGGCCTTGTCCGGGTCGGGCGGGGCCGTCGGCTGCGGCGACTTCGCGAGACGCATGGTGTCGCGGTCGCGGTCGCGCCCGGACGGGCGGTAGTCGCCGCGATCTCCGCGATCGCCGCGGCGGCCTCCGCGGTCGCCACCCCTATCACCGCGATCGTCGCGATGTCCGTGATCGTCGCGGCGCGCGGGCCGCGGCGCCGGCCGGGGCGCGGGTCGCCCCACGGGCGCGTACGCGCTTTTCTCGATCGTCGGCCGGTTGCCGCCGAGCTCGCGTCCTTCCCAGGCTTTTTCCGTCAGCTTCACCCGCGCCGTCTTCGAACCGATTCCGAGGAACCCAGGATTGGGCTCCTGGAGCACCTGCACTTCCACTTGATCGCGGCGCAGGCCGAGCTCGGCCAGGCCCTTCTCTACCGCCATGGTCACCGACTTTCCTTCCACTTCGATGGATCGACTCACTTCGCACCTCCCTGCAGATCGGAGTCGGGAGTCCTCAGCGCGTATTGGACCGCGGAGTTGATGAGGCTGCTCGTCAGCCAGTACAGCACGAGTCCCGACGGGAATTTAAGGAACATGAACACGAAAATGAGCGGCATGAACTGCATCATCTTGGCCTGCGCCGGGTCGGCGGTGGGCATGGCCATCAGCTTGTTCTGCACGAACATCACCCCGCCCATGACCACCGGCAGGATGTAGTAGGGATCTCGCGCGGAGAGGTCGTGGACCCAGCCGATCCAGGGAGAGCCGTGCAGCTCCCAGGCGCCGCGCAGCGTGTTGAAGAGCGCGACGAAGATCGGCATCTGCAGGAGCATCGGGAGGCAGCCTCCCATGGGGTTGGCGCCTTTCGAGCGGTACAACTCCATCATCTCCTGATTGAGGCGCGTCGGATCCTTCGCGTATTTCTGCTGCAGGCGCGCGATCTCCGGCTGGACCTTGCGCATCGCCGCCGAGGACTGGATGCTCTTGAGCGTCAGCGGGAAGAGCAGGACCTGCAGGAGCAGCGTGAGTCCGATGATCGCCCAGCCGTAGTTGCCGGTGATGCCCTTGAGCCAGCGGAGCACGAATAAGAGCCGGCGTCCGATCCAATCGAACCAGCCGAAGTCGACGGACTTCTCGAGGCCCTGCTTCATCCCCTCGAGGACGGGATAGTCCTTCGGGCCGAAGTAGAACGGGATGTCGTGCCCGCTGACCGCGCCGGGCGCGAGCTTCTCGGCGGCGGCGGTGAGCTTGAACGTCGGCGTCTTCGCCGCGTCGTGCAGCACCTCGTAGCCGGTGAACTCGGCCCGCGCCGGGAACGCGGCGAGGATGAAATAGCGGTTGTCGAGCGCGAGCCACTTCCAGTCCTTCGGGGCCTCGCCCGCTTTCACGACTTCGAATCTGGGGTTCTTCTTGCCCGGCGGCGGCGGGAAGAGGCCGATCGTGCGCATGAGCCCGTGGTTGTCGGCCTGCTCGCTCGCGACCGTGCCGAGGCCGGGGCCGAGGTTCAACTCCCACGCCGGCACGTCGAGCGGCTTTTTCTCCGGGTTCTTGAACTCCACGTGCAGGAGATCGAGCTCGCCCTTGTCTCCGAAGCGGTATTCCTTGCGGACGAAGAATCCGCCGGGATGCTTCGCCTCGAACGCGGCCGAGTGCGGCCACCGCGCGGCGGCGGGCTTGAACTGGAGGTCCGGCCACGTGGCAAAGAAGCCGGGATTCTGGGCGGGCACGAGCTCGACGATGCCGATCGGCCCTTGGAAGCGGAAGCTGGCGAGCGACGCGCCGCGCGGGTTGAGGCCCACGGTGGCGTGAGGCGCGACGAGATCGACGAGCGGCTCGTCTTTCGCCGGCGAAGCCGGCGAGGCCGGCGCGGGAGCCCCGGCGTGAGCCGCGTCCGTCTTGGCGCCCGCGACGGGCGCGGAAACGCGCGGAGCGCTGCGCTCCATGTAGGTGAACCATCCGACGTACACGGCCATCGAGAGGGCTACGGCGGCGATCAGGTTGCGGTCCATGAGTTGCGGGCCCTCGGGCCCAATCGATCAGCGAGCCGGGACGGGGTCCCAGCCTCCCGGGTGGAACGGATGGCATCGCAGCAGACGCGCGACGACCAGCGTCCCGGCTCTCGGCAAGGAATGCCGCTCCAGGGCGTGGCGCGCGTACTGGGTGCAGGAGGGAGCGAAGCGGCAGGACGGCCCGCCGAGCAGGCTTCTTCCGACGCGGAATAGGTCGAGCGCTTCCAGCAGAAGGAGACGGACGAGACGCGTCACGAGTCCGACTTCCTGAGAACGCCCGCGCGTTGGCAAAGGTTCAAGAACGATCCCTCGGCATCGCCCAGGCCCTTCCACCGGCAGCCCGGGCGGGGATAGACCACGAAGTCGTATCCCGCCGACATGCGATGCACGTTGAGGCGGAAGGCCTCGCGCAGCAGCCGCTTTAGGCGGCTCCTTCGCACGGCGCTTCCGACCTTGCGGCTGACCGACAACCCCAGGCGTGGACCCGGGGACGCCGGTTCCGACTCCCCCCGCCTGCGGACCCACAACAAGAGATCCGTACCGGAGACCTTCCGGCCTTCTTTGAACACGAGATCGAAGGCGGTGCGGCCGCTCAGGCGGGAGTTTCGACTAAAGCGTGCGGATGCCGTCAGACCGTGGTGAGCTTCCAGCGGCCCTTTTGGCGCCGGCGGGACAGGGTCTTTCGACCGCCCGGGGTGCTCATGCGAGCTCGAAAGCCGATGTGCTTGGCGCGCTTGCGTTTGTTCGGCCGGTATGTAGGTAACATAATAAAGCGATTATATTTCTTACATATACGTCTGTCAATCAGCGCCGCGGCAGAAGCGTACGCCGAAGGTG
>JACRDR010000117.1 GCA_016212845.1 Elusimicrobiota bacterium | reverse complement strand
CTGCACCATCACCGCGTTGTACTCGCCGTGCACGGAGGCGAGCGGATGATCGAGGGGCACGAGCGTCGGGTAGACGTGGCACGCGACGCCCGCGGGCTTCGTCGACCAATCGAGGTCGACGCAGCCGATCAGGCGGATCGTGCGGTCGAGCTCGCGCGCGGCGAAGGCCATATCCTCGGGGGCGATGCGCGTGATCCCCTCGCGCGCGACCGCCTCCGAGCGGATCCAGCGGCCGGTCACGAGCGAGGCGAGCACCGCGACCTTGTGGGCGGCGTCGGTCCCGTTGAGATCGAGCGTAGGGTCCTTCTCGGCGAGGCCCTTCGCCTGCGCCACCGCGAGGGCGTCCTCGAGCGAGACGCCCTGGGAGGCCATGCGCGTCAGGATGAAATTCGTCGTGCCGTTGAGGATGCCGAGGACGCGTCGGATGCGGTTGGCCGCGAGGCTCTTGTGCAGCGCGGCGAGGATCGGGATGCCGCCGGCGACCGAGCCTTCGAAGTAGAGGCGGCGCCGTGACGCCTTCGCGGCGGTGAAGAGCTCGGTCCAGTGATGCGCGAGCAGGCGCTTGTTCGCCGTGACGACGTGCCGGCCGCCGTCGAGGGAGGCGAGCACGAGCCGTCGCGCCTCCTCGAGGCCTCCGAGCGTCTCGACGACGTCGTCGAGCCGGTCGTCTTTCGCGAGCTTCACCGGGTCGCGGTAAAGCCGCACGGACTTGGACAGCTTGAGCGCGGCGGCTTTTTGGGCCGCACGCCGGTCGCAGACGGCGACGAGCTCGAGCTTGGCGCCCAAGCGGCGCGCGAAGTCAGGACCGGCGTCCTGCAGCAGCCGCACCGCCTCGCTTCCGACGACGCCGAGGCCCGCGATTCCGACGCGGATTACTTGCATTTCGCGGATCGTATCATTTTCCATCCATCACGAAATCGTCACCCGGCGAGCGTGGGGAGGCCGGGATCCGGGTTTGTATCCTCGAGGCATGATCCGCTTCCCGCCCCGCCGCATCGTCGTCCCCATGGACATGACGGAGAGCTCGCTGGTCGCGTGGAGGCAGGCTCTTCAGGTCGCCGAGCAGTCGGGCGCCAAGATCGAGGTGCTCTACGTTCAGCCCTGGGTCCGCAACGCGATCGGTCTGGGCGCGCCCGAGCCCGTGCTGAACGTCCAGGCCGGCGAGCAGGCCCTTCAGGAACTGCGGGCGCGCGTCGGCGGCAAGGCCCAAGTTTTCGAGGTGACGGGCGACGCCGACGAGGAGATCGTCGCGTGGGCGCAGAAGCGCCGCGCCGACTTGATCGTCATGGGCACGCACGCCCGGACGGGCCTCGATCGCGTCCTGCTCGGCTCGGTGGCGGAGGCGGTCGTGCGCAAGTCCTCAGTGCCCGTGCTCGTCGTGCGCGAGTACGTGCCGAAGTTCGACTCGATCCTGGCGCCCATCCGCGCCGAGCCGTACTCGTGGGAGGGTCTCAACGACGCGGGACGCGTCGCGGGCGTGCTCGGTGCGCGCCTCACCGTCCTCCACGTTTTCGACGAGCCGATCTTCGGCGGGCAGATGGGTTTCGAGGGCACGCGCCAGCTCCTGCAGGCGATGATCCGCCAGCTGCCGCCATGGGTGCAGAACGCCACGAAGCCGCAGGTCCATCTCGCGTTCGGCAACCCGGCCGAGGAGATCGTCGAGGAGGGGGTCAAGCACAGCCTCGTCGCCTTCGTCGCGCGCCGCAAAGGCTTTCTCAAGGGCCGCATCCTCGGCTCGACGGCGGAGCGCGTCCTGCGCCATCTCCCGTCGGCGCTCTTGACCCTTCCCGAGCGGGCGCCCAAGCCGGCCGAAATTGCTAGAATCTTCCGGTTCCCACGCGGAGGCCGGAAACTCCATGAATCCACTGAAAGAGCTGGCGTCGAAAGGACAGAGCGTTTGGCTGGATTTCATAACCCGGCGGTTCGTGGAGGAGGGCAAGTTGGCGCGCCTCGTCGAGGAAGACGGGCTCCTGGGCGTGACGTCGAATCCCACGATCTTCCAAAAAGCGATCGTGGGCGGCGCCGAGTACGACGAGGCCACGCTGCGCCACATCAAAGCCGGAAAGGACGCGCACGCCACGTACGAAGCCCTAGCCGTCGCTGACATCCAGCTCGCCTGCGACGCGCTGCTCCCGGTCTATGAAAAGACCAAGGGCGCCGACGGCTTCGTCTCGCTCGAGGTGAATCCGCGCCTCGCCCGCGATACCGAAGGCACCAGCCGCGAGGCCGTCGAGCTCGCGCGCCGCGTCGCCCGCAAGAATCTCATGATCAAGATCCCGGCCACCCGCGAGGGCCTGCCGGCGATCGAGCGCACGCTGGCCGAGGGCATCTCGGTCAACGTCACGCTGATCTTCTCCCTCGAGCGCTACCGCGAAGTCATCGACGCGTGGGTCGCCGGCATGACCCAGGCGATGAAGTCCGGCAAGGACGTCTCTAGGATCGCGTCGGTCGCGAGCTTCTTCGTCAGCCGTGTCGACTCGGCGATCGATCCGGTTCTCGAGAAGGCCGGCAAGCCCGAGCTCTGCGGCAAGGCGGCGATCGCCAACGCGCAGCTCGCCTACGATCTCTTCCTCCGGTTCCAGCAAGGCGCCGCCTTCAAGGAACTCGCGAAGAAGGGCGCCCGCCCCCAGCGCCCGCTGTGGGCCAGCACGAGCACGAAGAACCCGAAGTACCGCGACGTGCTCTACATCGAGGAGCTGATCGGCAAGGACACGGTGAACACCGTGCCGCCGGCGACCGTCGACGCCTTCCGCGACCACGGCAAGGTGCGCGACGCTCTCTCCGGCACGGCGCAGGCCGCGACCGACGTGATGCAGAAGCTCGAGCGCGCCGGCATCGACATGGTGAAGGTGACGGACACGCTCGAGGCGGAAGGCGTGAAGTCCTTCGTCGAGTCGTACGAGCAGCTCTTGGCCTCGATCGAGACCAAGCGCAAGTCGCTCGTCTCCGCCCAATAAACGGCTGGTGCCTGGCACCAGTTGTTACTCAAATAATTTGTGCACCCGCGCGTGCACGAGAAACACCGCCGATTCCGGCTTGGGCTCGGGTTCCTCGTAGAACGACGCGAGCGCGACCGCCTGCTCCAGCTGCCTCAGGTAGCGTCCCAGCGCCGGCTTCGTGAGCCGCAGGCTGTTGTCGTAGATCCCCGCCGGCGCGCTTTCGGCCACTCGCTTGTCCAAGTCGCGGCGCAGCGCCGCCTTTACCGCCGCCGTGGCCGGGATGTTCGGCAGGCTCTCGATGACGCGTCCCACGTGCGGCGAGCGGGCGCGCCCCTGCGAAACCTCGGCCAGATCGACCGACTCGAGCGCGGCGAGCGCCCGCTCTGCGACGGACGCCGGAAGCTTCGTCATGCGCGCCAGGTGCTCGACCGACAGCCAACCGTCGGTCGCGAGCAGGACGCGGAACAGGGCGTGCGCCGTCGAGTCGCGCGCCAGCACCTGCCAGCAGCCCATCGCGAGCTGGTAGCGGCGGCGCTGGATCGCCAGGCCCGCGGCCTCCTCGGCCAAGGACGCCTTCGCCTCCTCGGGCGGCGCCGCCGCGCCGGCCAACTGAAGCAGCTTGGGCGAGACGCCCAGATCGTCGAAGTAGGCCCGCACGAGCTCGCGGGCTTCGGCCGCGTGCTCCTCGAGTCCCAAAGCGGATAGGATCCGCTCGACCCGGGAAATCTGAGGCAGGCTCTTGCCGCGCTCGAGGTTCAGGTAGTTGGGATAGGAAAGACCGAGCGTCCTGCGGCCGTCGCGTCCCTTATAGAAGGAACGCGCGCTCGGAAAGCCTCTCTGCCTGCGGATCCGCGACAGCGTCTCGCCGAAGTGTCTCATGCCGATAGCATGAGGGATCGGCGGCGAAGGGGCTACGAAACCTTCGCTGAATAAAAAACTACGTGATTTGCATCATTTTTCGAGATCGCGCCCGGCGACTGCAGTGAACCTTCAGTAGCGCGGAACCGAGGTGTCGATTTCGCAGGACCAAGCGTCGATCCCGCCGTCGAGGTTTTTCGCGTCCGGGAATCCGGACTTGAGGAGCCAGCGCACGACCTGCGCGGAGCGCCCGCCGTGATGGCAATGGACGATGACCTCGCGGTCCTTCGGAATCTCGGCGACCCGGCCTTGGAGCTCGCTCATCGGGATGAGCGCCGCGCCGTCGATCTTGGCGATCGCGTACTCGTCCTTCTCGCGCACGTCGAGCAGGAAATGGGGCGACTTCTTGTCGCGGCGTTCCTTGAGCTCCTTCACGTCGATCGCGGGGACGTCCATGTTCACTCCTTCACGGCGGGGATGTGGTACTGCGCGCCCATCGGCACTTCCTTGAGCAGGTGCTCGAAGACCCGGAAGTACGCCAGGATCCGCGGGAAGAAAAAGAGATAGCGCGTAGGCTCGAGCGCGAATCCCGCGCCGAAGAGCAGCTCGCGGCCCTCGTCCGGCGGGATCGGCACCGCGTCGCGGTCGAACGGGATGCGCGACATGATGAGCCGCGTGCCCGGGTTCCAGGGGTTGTTCTCGAAGAACGCGAAGCGCCCGCCCGGCCGCAGCGCCTTTTGGATCAGCGTCGCCGCCTGAGGTCTCTTCTCGAGCTCGATGTGATGAAAGACGCCGTTGACGTAGGCGAGGTCGAAGCCCGTCCCGATCTTGTCGAGCGTCGTAAAGGATACTTTCGGGTCCTTCGTGTTCTCCCGCGCGTGGGCGAGCGCGTTCTCGGCGGTGTCGGCGCCCACGACCTGCGCGCCGGGAAACGCCTCGGCGAGCGCGCGCGTCGTGCCGCCCATGCCGCAGCCGAAATCGAGGATCTTGTTTACGGCGAAGCCGTCGGGGAGATGGCCCTTGAGGTCGGCCAGGCGGCCGGCGACGAAGAACTCCTTCGACTCGCCGGAAAGGGCGAGCCCCTTTTGGAGCATCTCGTCGTATTCGTGCGTCTTGTTGAAGAGTTCTTCGGCCACCGGGGTTTACGGTACCAGGAATTGATTAGTGAGATTATGGAGACTAAGTTTCATTCTAACTGTTTGGAACTTAGTCTCCATAATCTCACTAATCAATTCCTGGTACCGTCCAGGCGCCGCTTCAGGTCCTCGCGCGGGCTCCTCCGGTCGAGCGCCTTCATCGCGTCGAGGAATTTCCGCCAGTCGTTTCCGGCTTTCTCGTGGGCGCGCCGGAAGTCGGAGAGGTCGTAGCGGTAGCGGCGCTGGGAGAGCAGGACCGCGTTGTTGAGCTTCTTGTAGCCCAGCCTTTTCGCGCAGCGCTCGAAGATCGGCGTACGCTTCTCGAGCTTTTCGGCGTCGGACGCCGGGCTCTTATAGAGCGCGTCGAGCTCGGCGTAGAGCTCGTCGAGCAGCTTCGAGCGGGCCTCCTGTTCCTCGAGCGACTTGAGGTATTGGGCGAGCTCCTTCGAGTCCGCGCCGTACCTGGCCGCGAGGAAGCGCCGGCAGGCGGTTTCGCCGACGTAGGTCGCGAGCGCCTCGTTGAAGTCGACCTGGCTCTTGAAGAAGAGCGCGGTATGCGTGAGTTCGTGAATGAGGACCTCGGCGAGCGCGCCGTCGGGCTGCTCGAGCATCGTCGAGAGGACGGGGTCCTGGAACCAGCGGAGCGTGCTGTAGGCGGAGACTCCGCCGTAGAAGGCGTCCCAGCCGTCCTTTTCCAGCGCCGCGTTCTCGGCCTCGGCGTCGGCCTTATCGAAGAAGCCCTTGTAGGGGACGCTCCCCACGAACGGGAACCACCAGGTTTTCGGCTCGAGCGCGGTCCGCTTGGAGCCGCTAACGACCCAGCTGACCGCCGGCCCGTCGACCTTCGAGTACTCCGAGTAGTTTCCGGTCTTCGGGATGCCGATCGTCTCGAAGGCGTAGCGCCGGACGTCGAGGACGAGCTCGAGCTTGCGCTTCGTCGCGGCGTCGGCGGCCGGGTCGGCCAGGACTTTCTCGATCGGCCGTCGCGCGGACATGAGCCGCGCCTGGCCCCGCCACGCCTTGTAGACGTAGACGGGCGAGCAGCCGGAAAGCAGCAGGGCGGCGAGCAGAACGGCGCGCATCGCCGCATTGTAGGAAATGGTATCGTGCCGCCGATTGGAGACCTTCCACTACGTCGGGCTCGCGGGCGCCGGCATGAGCGCGCTGGCGCAGTTCCACGCGATGGGCGGAGGCAGGGCGACGGGCTCCGATCGCAGCTTCGACCGCGGCTTGGCCGCGGAGCTCCGGCGAAAGCTCGAGGCCCTGGGGATCAAGGTCGTGCCGCAAGACGGCTCCGGAGTGAAAGGCGCCGACGCGGTGATCGCCTCGACGGCGATCGAGACCGACAACGCGGATCTTTCGGCCGCGCGCGCCGCGAACGTCCCGGTCATCCACCGTGCCGACATGCTCGCGCGCTACGTGAAGGAGCGGCGCACGATCGCGGTGGCTGGCACGAGCGGCAAGTCGACCGTCAGCGCGATGATCTACGAGATCCTCGAGGCCGCGGGCCTCGGCCCGTCGGTGATTACAGGCGGCGGCCTGCGCGCGCTCGAGGCCGAGGGCCTCGTCGGCAACGCGCGGCGCGGCAAGTCCGAGCTCCTCGTCATCGAGGCGGACGAGTCCGACGGCACGCTCGTGCGCTACGAGCCGTGGCTCGGCGTGCTCCTCAACGTCGAGAAGGATCACAAGGAAGTGCCGGAGCTCGTCGCGATGTTCTCCTCCTTCAAGAGCCGCTGCCGCGAGTTCGTGGTAAACGCGGGCTCGCCGGGACTGGAGGCGCTCGCCGCGGGCGCGAAGACCTTCGAGTTGCCCGACGGTCTCAGGCTCGAGGCCGGCGGCTCCTCGTTTAAGATCGGCGTCGTCGAGTTCCGCCTGCCGCTCCCCGGCCGCCACAACGTCGAGAACGCCCTCGCCGCGATCGCCGCGGCCCGCGCCGCGGGCGCGCCCCTCGAAGCCTGCGCGAAAGGGCTGGCTGCGTTCAAGGGCGTCGCCCGCCGCTTCGAGGTCGTGGGCGAGGCCCGCGGCGTGACCGTCATCGACGATTTCGCGCACAACCCCGCGAAGGTCCGCGCCGCGATCGCGACCGCGAAGCTGCGCGCCAAGCGGGTGCTCTCGGTCTTTCAGCCGCACGGCTACGCGCCGACGCGCTTCAACAAGCAGGAGTTCATCGACGCGTTCTCCGATTCGCTCGCGCCCACAGACGTGCTGTGGCTGCCCGAGATCTACTACGCGGGCGGCACGGCGCAGAAAACGATCTCGTCTAAAGACCTGGCCGACCCGGTGCGCGCGCGCAGCAAGGACGCCCGCTTCGCCGCCGACCGGGCCGGCCTCCCCGCGCTGATCGCCGCCGAGGCCAAGGCGGGCGACGTCGTCCTCACCATGGGCGCCCGGGACCCCTCCCTCGGGGACTTCGCGAAGTCGCTGCTCGCCGCGCTGAAAAGCAAGTAAATATAATCACTTTTTCGAGATATCCCCAGCTTGTCCACCGGTGGACAACCTAGGACCTAGGGCCTAGGTTGTTGATGGGGGACCGGCACTCGCTAGGGGCAGGTCGCGGAAGGCGCGGCGCAGGTATCGCCGGGCTCGCAGACGTTGATGCGAAACCGGCATGGGGGCGACGCGGGCGAGCTGCAGACGACGAACGATACCGGCCGCACGTTCGGCGCGTCGCCGACGGTGAAGGTGGTCGGCGAGGTTCCGCCGAGGCACCCCTGCATAAAGGTCGACAACGCCGCGGGCATCGTGGCAGTCCCGGTGCACGCGTTGGTAACCGGAAACGAGGGCACCGACGGCGAGCCCGTGGGATTGCCGGCGAGGCAGCTGGTGATGCGCGCGGAGGCCGCGGACATCGCCTCCCGAAGCTCGGAGCTCTTCATCGTCTGCTTGGCCACGATCTGGCGGGAGAGCACCGCGCTCAAGAACATCGACGCGACCCAGGCGAGCAGGGTCACGAGGATCATGACGTGGACCAAGATCACGCCGCGAGAGGCCCTCACCAGCTTACCCCCGTCTGGTTGTGCGACATGATCGCGATGCCGACGTGCGACTCGGCTTTCGCGGTCTCGAGCAGGCCGGTGGAGGGCACCGCGCCCTCGACGTTCACCGAGAAATTCACGTCGACCCAGTTCGCGCGGCCGCGGCTGAAGATCGCGCCGGGCGATTGAAGGACCTGGGGCGTGCGCGTGCCCGAGCCGAATCCCGCGATGATCTCCGTGGCCGAAGTTCCGCAGGCCGCCGTGGCGGCGGCCGGCAGCAATGAGTTGAGGGGGATAGTACCGGTATAATAGACCAGCCGGTTGTTCGTCTGGTCGAGGCAGAAACGGAACCACTCGATCGGCCTCGACGTGGACAGCGGCTGAGGCGTGATGCCGGCGATCGAGGAGCAACCGCAGTTGGCCGCGTCATTGATCTTGAGATTGGTGTTGGTCGGTTCGCAGTAACGGCAGGTGCCGTTGCAGCAGAATATGTTCGTCGTGTCGAGGTTTTTCCAGCCGACGAGGTTGTTGCCGGTCGCGCCCACCGCCGGCTCCTGGATCAGCGTCGCCGACGAGAGCTCGCGCATGACGATCCGCCGCGCGTAGTCGTTCTGGTTGCGCACCATGATGTTGCGCAGGATGCGCCCGCGTTGCTGGAGCAGAGCGTCCTGCAGCGAGAAGAGACCCATAAGCACCACCGCCATGAGCAGCACCACGACCATGAGCTCGATCATGGAGAAGCCGTCGCTCGCGCGAAAGAGCTTCATCAATCGGGCTCCGTCCAGGACATCGTCACGGTGATCTTGCGCGCTCCGCCGCTCACCGACACCGCGTAGCGCAGCGTCGCGTTCGCGCCGGTCGGGGGCGCGGCGGTCAGCGAGGTCGGGAGCAGGCAGTCGGCGTTGTGATTTCCGGACGTCAGCGCCCAGGTGTGCGCCCCGTCGCCGGCGCAGAGCTGCCACGGGTTGGCGGCGGCCGGGTTCGGAGCGCCGGTGTTGTTGCTGACGTCCGACGTGACGTAGGTCTTGAGGGTTTCCATCAACAGGCGCGAGTACTGCGTCATCTGCTCGCGGATCGGGCTCACCGCGACGGTGCGCCGCGTCGAGAGCGCGACCGCAAACAGGGCGGTGGCGCCGATCGCGACGATCATCGCCGCCACGCAGACCTCGATGAGGGTGAATCCGTTGCGGCGTCGCGGGCGGGTTCTCATGTCGTCGGCCTCAGCCGGAGATCGTGATCTGCGGGCAAGGCACGTAGTTGGGATCCGTCGTAGGGAAGCGTTCGGTGCAGCTCGCCGACGGCAAGCGCGATTTCACCGCCACGCCGGCCTACCCCCCGGACGACGGGACGAACCGCTTGAAGCGCTCCGACAGCGTGAACACAGGCAACGGCACGGTGACGGTCACCATGAACTGCTACATCACCTACCCCTCCGCCCAGCCGAGCCAGGTCAAAGGGCACTGCACGATCCAAATCCCGGTCCAAACCAACGCGCAATCGTGCGCCAAATATCGCTTCATGCCGTCGGCGAGCTGCACCGAACGCTTCCCTACGACGGATCCCAACTACGTGCCTTG
>JACRDR010000112.1 GCA_016212845.1 Elusimicrobiota bacterium | reverse complement strand
TGGCTCGACCATCCCCTCTACCGCGTGGAGGGGCAGAAGATTCTTTACCGGGAGCTCGGCGCCCTGACGGAGGCGATCGAGGCCGCCGCCGCCGGCGACCGCTCGGTCGGCGATTTTTCGCGCTTCACCAAGCTCGCCAACCACTTCGAGGATCAGGACGCCCCGAAGCGCGTCGGCGAGTGGGTGGACGACTACATGAATCGCGGCGGAGGCCTGCCCGCCCTCGACGCCGCCTGCGCCGAGTATCTCCGGCGCCACCGGGTCGCCCCGTCGTTTTCGGCTCCCGGGGCGTGGTGGGGAGCGGCGGCCGAAGTCACCGAAAAGCTATAATTTCCCGGCAACTCCTCGGAGGCTGGATGCTCGATAAACTGATCAACGGCAAGGTTATTTTCGTGACCGGAGGGACGGGTTCCTTCGGCAAGGCCTTCGCCCGCCGCCTCCTCGAGGACTACAAGCCCGCCAAGCTCATCCTTTTCTCCCGCGACGAGCTCAAGCAGTCCGAGCTCCAGCAGAAGTTCCCGGCCTCCAAGTACCCCGCGGTCCGCTTTTTCCTGGGCGACGTCCGCGACCGGGAGCGCCTGTATCGCGCGATGGAAGGCGTGAACGTGGTCATCCACGCGGCCGCGCTCAAGCAGGTGCCCGCCTGCGAGTACAACCCGATGGAAGCCGTACGCACGAACATCCTCGGAGGCGCCAACATCATCGACGCGGCCATCGACCGCGGCGTCCAGCGCGTCATCGCGCTCTCGACGGACAAGGCGGTCAACCCCGTCAACCTCTACGGCGCGACCAAGCTGTGCGCCGACAAGGTCTTCGTCGCGGCGAACAACTACGCCGGGGCACGCAACACCCGCTTCGCCGTCGTGCGCTACGGCAACGTGGTCGGCTCCCGCGGCAGCGTCATCCCGTTCTTCCTGCAGAAGCGCGAGACGGGCGAGCTCCCCATCACCGACAAGCGCATGACCCGCTTCTGGATCACGCTCCCGCAGGCCGTGGACTTCGTCCTCACCTCCCTCGAGCGCATGAAGGGCGGCGAGATCTTCGTGCCGAAGATCCCGAGCATGAACATCATGGACTTGGCGAAGGCGATCGCGCCGGCGTGCAAGACGAAGATCGTCGGCATCCGCCCCGGCGAGAAGCTCCACGAGCTCATGGTGCCCGACGACGAGGCCCGCAACACGATCGAGTATTCCGA
This sequence comes from Elusimicrobiota bacterium, assembly GCA_016212845.1. Taxonomy (GTDB): domain Bacteria; phylum Elusimicrobiota; class Elusimicrobia; order UBA1565; family JACRDR01; genus JACRDR01. The sequence continues at coordinate 15,580 of JACRDR010000112.1, read as the reverse complement.
CCGTTACGTGATCCTGCCCTCCGCGCACGACTGGAGCGAGGACGGCGAGTACGCGGCGCTCCGCCGCGGAGCGAAGCAGTGCCCGGACGGCTTCCGCTACTCGAGCGATAAGAACGAGCGCTGGCTGACCGAGAAGGAACTCCGCGGCATGGTCGACGAGCTCGTCTCGAGCGGCGCGGTGAATGTCGACTGACCTCCTGATCCTCCGGGCGGACGCCGACGCCCGCATCGCCACGGGCCACGTCATGCGGTCTTTGGCGCTCGCCCAGGCCTGGAAGGCGGCGGGCGGGACGGCGGTGCTCCTCTCCGACTGCCGCGCGCCCAACCTCGAGGAGCGCGCCGCCTCCGCAGGCGTCGAGCTCCGCAAGCTCGAGTCGCGCCACCCCGACGCCTCCGACCTGGCGAGCACGCTCGCCGCCGTCGAGGAACTCGCGGACGGAGGCGACGCCTGGGTCGCGCTCGACGGCTACCACTTCGACGAGGCCTACCAGAAGGCGCTGCGCGAGGCGGGCTGCCGCGTTCTCGTCGTCGACGACTACAAGCACCTGCCGCGCTACGACGCCGACATCCTGCTGAACCAGAATCCCGGCTCCGAGGCGTTCGCCTACGCCGCGGCCCCGGACACCCTCGCTTTGCTCGGCTTCTCCTACGCGCTGCTCCGCTCCGAGTTCACCGGCCGCGACCGCGCCCCGCGCTCGACCCCCGACGTCGCCCGCAAGCTCCTCATCACCTTCGGCGGGGCCGATCCGGGCGACATGTCGTCGAAAGCCGTGGAAGCGCTCGACCGCGTCGGCATCCCGGGGCTCGAGGCGACGGCGGTCGCCGGCGCCGCGTATCCCCATTTCGAGGCTCTCCAAGCCAAGGCCGCCGCCTCGCAGTCGAAGGTCGAGGTCGTGCGAAACGTCCCCGACATGCCCGAGCGCATGGAGCGCGCCGAGGCCGCGATCGCGACCGCGGGCAGCACGATCACCGAGCTCGCATACATGGGCGTGCCCTCCGTATTCGTCTCGCTCGCCGACAACCAGGGCTCCGGCGCCCAGGCGATGGAGCGCAACGGGCTCGGCTACTTCGCCGGGGACGCCAGCGCGGTCACCGTCGAAAGCCTGGCCAAGCTCATCGGCAAGCTCTGCGCGGACGCCGCCTTCCGCCGCCGCGCCTCCGAGCGCGGCCGCGCGCTCGTCGACGGCAAGGGCGCCGCCCGCGTGGTAAACGCGATGCGCGCTCTCGACGCGCTTTCGCTCGAGGACGCGGTGGAGCTCAAGCCCGCGACTCTCGACGACGCGCTTCCCGTCTGGCGGCTCGCCAACGAGCCCGGCGTGCGCGCGGTCTCGTTCTTCAAGGACGCGATACCGCTGGAACGGCATCTCGAATGGTACCCCGCCCAGCTCGCCCGGCAGGACTCGCGCTACTGGCTGCTCTCGCTCGACGGCGTTCTCGCGGCCCAGGTCCGCTACTGCCGCGAGGAAGCCGACACCGCCGAAGTGCACTTCTCCGTGCCCGCCGCCTTCCGCGGCAAGGGACTCGGTACTCTCGCGCTCAAGCGAACCGCCCCCCTCGCCTGCAAGGAGCTGGGCGTCAAGCGCATCGTCGGCCGCGTGCTCGGCGACAACGAGGCCTCTTCCAAGGCGTTCTTGAAGGCCGGCTATTCCCGCGCCGCCGACGGCGTCGTGCACGGCGCGCCCTGCCGGGTTTTCGAGCTGGTTAAGACGACGGTCCCCTCGTGAAGCCCTTCTCGATCGCCGGCCGCAAGATCGGCCCCGGGCATCCGGCGTACGTGATCGCCGAGATGAGCTGCAACCATCACGGCAAGTACGCGGAGGCGGAGGCCCTGGTCCGCGCCGCGAAAGAGGCCGGCGCCGACGCGATCAAGCTGCAGACCTACACCGCGGACACGATGACGATCGCGTGCGCGAATAAGTATTTCACGATCAAAGGCACGATCTGGGCGGGACGCACCCTCCACGATCTCTACCGGGAAGCCTATACCCCCTGGGAGTGGCAGCCCAAGCTCATGAAGCTGGCCGCCCGGCTCGGCCTCCACTGCTTCTCGTCCCCCTTCGACGCCACCGCCGTCGATTTCCTGCAAAAGCTCAAGGTCCCGGCCTACAAGGTCGCCTCCTTCGAGAACGGCGACGTGCCGCTGATGCGGAAGATCGCCGCCACGAGGAAGCCCGTCATCGTCTCGACCGGCATGGCGACGGGGCCGGAGATCGACGAGGCGGTGCGCACGCTCCGGAAGGCGGGAAGCGGCCCCGTCGCGCTGCTCAAATGCACCAGCGCCTATCCCGCGCCGCCCGACGACATGAACCTCCGCACGATCCCGGACATGCTGCGCCGCTACGGCGTCCCGATCGGGCTTTCGGATCACACCGTCGGCCACGCGGCCGCGGTCACGGCGGTCGCGCTCGGCGCGAGCCTCATCGAGAAGCATCTCATCTTGTCGCGCAAGAAGGGAGGGCCGGACGCCCCGTTCTCGGCCGAGCCCCAGGAACTGAAGGCGCTCGTCGAGCACGTGCGCGCGGCGGAACGCTCCCTCGGCGTCGTCCGCTACGGCCCCGCCCCCGAGGAGCTGCCGAGCCGCGCGTTCCGCCGCTCCATCTTCGTGGTGAAGGACGTCGCGCGCGGCGAGACCTACACGCGCGAGAACGTCCGCTGCATTCGGCCCGGACACGGCCTGCACCCCCGCCATTTCGACGAAATCCTTGGACGGCGCGCCGCCAAGACGGTCCGCCGCGGGACCCCGCTCGACTGGAAGCTCGTAGGAGACAAACCATGATCCGCTACTGCGTCAAATGCGTGATGCCGGAGACGAAGCCCGATCTCTACATCTCCCCCGAAGGCGTCTGCTCCGCCTGCAGCTACATCGACCAGCGCAAGCAGGTCGACTGGGAGCAGCGCAAGAAGGAGCTCCTCGCCCTCGTCGAGAAGTACCGCAGCAAGGACGGCTCGAATTACGACTGCATCGTCCCGGTCTCGGGCGGCAAGGACTCCACCTTCCAGCTCGTGCGCATGCTCGAGCTCGGCCTCAACCCGCTCGCGGTCACCGCGACCACCTGCAAGCTCTCCGAGATCGGCCGCCGCAACCTCGCGAACCTCCGGAAGCTCGGCGTGGACTCCTACGAGGTCACGACGAACCCGACGCTGCGCCGCAAGATCAACCGCCTGGCTCTCCGCCAGATCGGCGACATCTCCTGGCCCGAGCACCTGACGATTTTCACGACCCCCGTCCGCGTCGCGGTTCAGCTCAACATCCCGCTGCTCGTCTGGGGCGAGAACTCGCAGAACGAATACGGCGGCCCCGCGGCGGACGCGAACAACAACGTCCTCACCCGCCGCTGGCTCGAGGAGTTCGGCGGCCTCCTCGGCCTGCGCGTCACCGACCTCGTCGGACAGGAAGGCATCGAGAAAAAGCACCTCATCGCCTACACCTACCCCAGCGACGAGGAGCTCAAGCGCGTCGGCGTCACCGGCCTCTTCCTCGGCCACTACATGCCGTGGGACGGCTACACGAACGCGCTCGTGGCCCAGGGCTACGGCTTCGAGACCTATCACACGACGATCGAGGGCTCGGTCGTGAACTACGAGAACCTCGACAACGTGCACATGGGCATCCACGACTACTTCAAGTTCATCAAGTACGGCTTCGGCCGCGCGACCGACCTCGCCTGCCTCCATCTCCGCCGCGGACGCCTGTCGCGCGCCGACGCCGTCGAATTGGTGAAGCGCCACGACGGCAAGTTCCCCTGGAGCTACCTCGGCGTCTCCCTCCAGGAGCAGCTCAAAGAGATCGACATGACGCTCGAGGAGTTCGAGGGGATCTGCGACCGCTTCACGAACAAGCGCCTCTTCGTCTGCGACTCCCGAGGCCAGCTGGTCAAGGACAAGGACAAGAACCTCACCAAGGTGAACTACGACAACCTGCCCGGCGCGTGGAACGGCAAGGCCTCCTCCGCCGGCGCGACGACCGACCCCCGCGCCGCCGGGAAGGTCATGCCGTGAAATCCGTCGCCATCCTGCACTACGGGATGGGCAACGTCGACTCGGTCGCGCGCGCGATCGAGGAGTGCGGCGGCACCGCCAAGATCACCGACCGAAGAGAGGACTTGGAGACCGCCGCCTACCTGATCCTCCCCGGCGTCGGCGCGTTCGCCGACGGCATGCGCAACCTTCGCGAGAAAGGCTTCGCCGACGTCCTCACTGAGCAGGCGATCGGCAAGCAGATCCCCTTCCTCGGCCTCTGCCTCGGGATGCAGCTCATGGCCTCCAAGGGCATCGAGGGCGGCGACGCGAAGGGGCTCGGCTGGATCGAAGGCGACGTCCTAAAACTCGAGCCCACGCAAAAGGGCGAGAAGATCCCCCATATCGGCTGGAACGAAGTTCGCTCCACGCGGCCGAACCCCCTCTTCGACGGCATCGAGGACGGCAAGGACTTCTATTTCGTCCACTCCTACCGGGTCAACTGCAAGTCGAAAGACGACGTCTTGGCTAAGACGCCCTACTGCGGCGACACCGCCGCCGCCCTCGGCCGCGGCAACCTCTTCGGCGTCCAGTTCCACCCCGAGAAGAGCCAGAAGCCCGGGCTCAAGCTCCTCAAGAACTTCCTCGCCCTCTGATGGCCCTCCGGCGCGTCCTCGTCGTCCAGGCGCGCATGACCTCGACCCGGCTGCCCGGCAAGGTACTCATGGATCTCGCCGGCAAGCCGCTGCTGGCGCGCCAGCTCGACCGCCGGAAGTCCTGCCGCCGCGCCGACGCGATCGTGGTCGCGACCACGACGAACCTCACCGACGATCCGCTCGGCGCCCTCGCCGCCCAGCAAGGCGTAGGGCTCTTCCGCGGCTCGGAGGCCGACGTGCTCTCGCGCTACGCGGGCGCCGCCGAACGCACCCGCGCCGACCTCGTCGTCCGGATCACCTCCGACTGCCCGCTCATCGATGCCGAGGTCGTCGATCGCGTGATCGAGCGGCTCGAGCGCGGCGACTGCGACTACGCCTCCAACGTGATCCGGCGCACCTACCCCCGGGGCCTCGACGCCGAGGCGCTCACGCTGGAAGCCCTCCGGCGCTCCGACCGCGAGGCGAAGTCCCCTCCCGCGCGCGAGCACGTGACCTACCACCTCCTCCGAGAGAACCCGAAGGCCTACCGCCTCGCCTCCGTCGAGGATTCCGCCGACCACTCCGATCTCCGCTGGACCGTCGACACCGCCGAGGATCTCGCGATGGTGCGCGCCGTCTACGAAGCGCTCGGTCCGTCCGCCCCCTACGCCGACGTGCTGAAATTCGTGCGCGCCCATCCGGAAATCTCCGCCCTCAACGCCCACGTGGAGCAGAAGAAGACCTGATGTTCCTGGCGACCACCGCCCTCAAGGAGTTCTGGGACGCCGCCGACGAGCTCGTCCTGCTCGGCCCTTGGTGCGTGAAGTTCGACGATCCCGAATGGCTCGCCGGGCTGAAATCCCTCCGGCATCCCTCCGTCTGGGACGACCGGGACAAGCTCCACGCCGCGATGAAGTCCTGCGACGAGGTCCAAGAGGCGCTCCTCCCGAAGCTCGCCGACGCGCTCAACGCGCTGCACCGCACCTCCTTCGACCTGCGCTACTGGCGCATCGTCGCCGGCCCCTGGTTCCTCTACCACGTCCAGCAGACCTTCGAGCGCTGGACGACCGTCCGCTCGGCCTTAGACGCCCACCCGGGCATCCGCACCTTCGTCCTCGATCCCTCCGACTACCAGACGCCCGAGGACATGAACCATTTCCTCGAGCTCTTCCTCTCCGACGCCTACAACCTCCAGCTCTACTCGCAGGCGATCGCCTTCCTGCACCCCGGCACGCCCGTCAAAAGGCGCCGGCACGTCGAGGAAGAGACGCCGAGACGGAGCCTGACGGGCCGCTTGAAAGACACCGCGCGCGACGTCTACCACCGCGCCTCGGCGCTCAAGGCCGACATCGACCTGCGCCACGGTCAAGCCGGCATCGTGATCGAAGGCCTCGACCCGCTCGGTCCCTTGGTCAAGAAGCTCGAAGCCGGACTCGGCTCGCCCTTCATCCTGCTGCGCGACGGCGTCCCCTCCGCCGGACGCACCTTGGGTAGGACGCGAGACACTCTAGGGTCCCTCCCGGCCCAAGACGAATTCGAGCGATTCCTCGTCTCCACGCTCCCGGTCGCGACGCCAACGCTGCTCATCGAAGGCTACGAAGCCGCGCGGCGACGAGTCGTCGAGGGCAGATCCTTCCCGAAGACGCTCCTCGCCTCCAACGGCGTCTACTACAACGAGCGCTTCAAGCTTTTCGCCGCCGAGGCGGTCGCCAACGGCTCGCGCCTCTTCGGCTGGCAGCACGGCGGCCAGTACGGCAGCGCCTCCTTCTCCCAGCCGGAACGCCACGAGCGGCGCATCGCCGACCGCTACCTCGTGTGGGGCTGGTCCCGCCTCGAGCGCGAGGCCACGCTCGCCGACGTCCCGGTGCCGTCGCTCTCCGAGGCCGCCAAGGTCCGCTCCACGCAGTCCAAGCGCGGCATCCTCCTCATCGGCTCGATCGGCCTCAAGAATCCGCACGAACTCTTTCCGAATCCCTTGGGCTGGCAGTGGGAAGACTATCTGGAGTGGCGGGAACGCTTCCTCGACGCCTTGGGCGACCTGCGCAAGGAAGTCGAGGTGCGCCTCTTCCCCAGGGACTGCGGCTGGAACCAGAAGGAAAGACTGCTCCGCAAGTTCCCGAACCTCCTCTTCGACGACCGAAGGCTTCCGTTCCTGGAGAAAGCCTCACGAGCCGCCCTCGTCGTGGCCGATCACCCCGGCACCGTCTTCACCGAGACGATGGGCGTCGGTCTCCCCGGCGTCCACTTCTGGCGCGAGGACCGCTGGGAGCAGCGCGACACCATCAAGCCGCTTCTCTCGGGCCTGGCCGAGGCCGGCGTCATCCACGACTCCCCGGAATCGGCCGCCGCGAAAATCCACGCCGTCTGGAAGGACCCCGAGTCCTGGTGGCGCAGCCCGGCCGTCAAGACGGCGCGAGAAGCCTTCTGCCGGCTGGCCGCCCCCACCGACCCCGACTGGCCCGCCGCTTGGAAGAAGGTCGTTTGCTAGAATCCCCTCGATGCTGAAAATCCGGGTGATGCCGACCCTCCTTTATAAGGAGTTCGGCTTGGTCAAAGGAAAATCCTTCTACTCCTGGCGTAGAGTGGGCAGCCTGATGCAGTCGATCAAGGTCTACAACATGCGGGAAGTCGACGAACTCGTGTTTCTCGACATCACCGCCACCGCCGAAGGCCGGCGGCCGGATTTCCAGCTGGTCGACGACTTCGCCGACGACTGCTTCATGCCGCTGACCGTCGGCGGAGGCATCAAGACCGTCGACGACGTCCACGAACTCATCGCCCGCGGCGCCGACAAAGTCGCGATCAACACCGCCGCCGTAGAAAACCCCGAACTGCTCTCCCAGGTCGCCCAACGCTTCGGCGCCCAATGCGTCGTCGCCTCGATCGACTTCAAGAAAACCCCCTCCGGCTGGGAAGTCGCCACGCACTCCGGAGCGAAGTCCACGGGGATCGACCCCGTCCAACACGCGAAGGACTGCGAAAAGCGAGGCGCCGGAGAAATCCTGCTCACCTCCGTCGACCGCGACGGCACGATGACCGGCTACGACCTGGAATTGACCCGAAAGGTCAGCGAAGCGGTCTCGATCCCCGTCATCGCCTCCGGCGGCGCCGGAACCTACGCCCACATGGAGCAGGCCCTGCGCGAAGGCAAAGCCAGCGCGGTCGCCGCCGCCGCGATCTTCCACTACACCGAACAAACCCCACTGGAAGCCAAGCGCTACCTGCACGAAAAAGGCTTCCCGATACGGCTATGATTCCCGGGCTCGCCTTCCTTTTCCTCCTGGCCCCGGCGGCGCATGCGTCGAAGTTCAAGGTCCAGCCGCCTGAGCCGGCCCCCGCGTCGACCGACACCGTTATCGTCGCGATACCCACCCCAGGGCCCGCTCCGCTGTTTCCAGACCGTCTTCAACCGGAGCTGCGCTTGGTTCCCATCAATACGTCGAACTACCACCTGCTCGTGGGCGCCGCGCTGGTGCGCGGGCGGTACAGCGTCGACGTAATGTACGGCCGGGACAAGGGAACCCAGCCCGATTCGCGCGGGTATCCGGTCACCTTCCAGTCGCACCGCTACCAGCTGATTCTCTCGAAATACTGGAAAGACATACGCAAGCCGGTTCGCGGCGTGGCCTTTCCAGAAATGATCCGCGCGGGCGTTGGAGCGTCTTACTTCTTCAACACCTCTCAGCCGACCACCGTGCGGTACTTCGCCCCGGTTATCAACGTCGCGGCGATGCACACACTCTACGAAAAGCTCGGAGCCTTCGTCGGCCTCGAGTATGTAATCGCCCGCCGCAGAATGGAAGGCGACCGCGAGCTAGGCGGCCCTGCCTTCATGGTCGGGTTGTACTACCGCTTCTTCTAGCCTCCCCTCGCCGGATGATACCTTGCATTTTAGAAGTATCGCTTCTATAATACACGGAGCATGATTCCGCGCCAAGCCTATCGCCGGCGGCTGTCCGACCTCCTCAAGACCTTCCCCCTTGTCTCCATCCTGGGGCCCAGGCAATGCGGGAAGACGACCTTCATTCGAGGCGCGCTGCCCGCCTGGCGCTATCTTGACCTGGAGCGCCCGTCCGATGCGGCCGTTCTGGCGGAAGACCCCGAGCACGGGCTGGGGATGCTCGATTCGAGCTTCATCTTAGACGAGGCGCAGCGCGTTCCCGAGCTGTTTCCGGTTCTGCGCAGCCATGTGGACGCGGCTCGGACGCGAAAGGGACGGGCCGTGCTCCTGGGCTCGGCGTCGCCCGCCCTCGTCCGGAACTTATCCGAAAGCCTGGCCGGGCGCGTCGGCTTCCTCGAGATGACGCCGCTTCTCCGCTGGGAACTGCCGCGCGCCGAGCCCTCCCTAGGAAAGCTCTGGCTGACCGGGGGGTTCCCCGACGCGTACTTGGCTCGCTCGACCACGGCGCGCCGCGATTGGTTCGACGCCTACACGCGGACGTTCCTGGAACAAGACCTTCCCTCGCTCGGGATCGAAGTTTCGTCGGCCCAGATGCGCAAGCTCTGGATCATGGTCGCGCACGCGCACGGCGGACTTTGGAACGCCTCCCAACTGGCCGCGTCTCTCGGCGTAAGCTATCACACCGTCAACCGCTACATGGATATTCTCGAGCAGACCTTCCTCGTCAGAAAGCTGACGCCCTATTTCGCCAACGTAGGCAAGCGAATGACCAAGAGCCCGAAAGTCTTCATCCGCGACTCTGGCTTGCTCCATTACCTGCTGGGGATCCACGACCGCGAGGACCTCGAAACGAACCCGGCGCGGGGAGCGAGCTGGGAAGGGTTCGTCATCGAGCAGATGAGCGGACTTTTCGCCCTCTTCGCGCCGGGCTCCGAGAGCTACCATTGGAGAACCGCGGCGGGCGCCGAGGTGGACCTGCTGATCCGCCACCGAGGACGCCTCATCCCGTTCGAGATCAAGCTGCACTCGGCCCCCTCGCTGGACGGAGCGAGAGGCCTGCTCAACTGCATGCAGGACCTGAGGCTGCGCCGCGGATACATCCTCTATCCGGGAAGCAAGGAGTATTCCCTGGCACATGGAGTCACGGTACTGCCCGCCGAGCGGCAACTCGCGGATCCGAACGCGTTTCTGGACAGGCTCGCTTCGGACTAGTCGAGCCCGATCCGGCACTAGCCCCTGGAGGAGTGTACACTTTAGTGCTACACTATCGGCATGAGCACCTACGCCTTAGCCAGCACTGCCGCGCGGAAGAAGTTCCTCTCGATCGTCCGTGATGCCGGGGCGACGTTCTCCCGGTACGTGATCACTCATCGCGGGCGTCCCGAAGCGGTCGTCATGAGCGCTGAGGAATTCGAAGGCTGGCTGGAATCCCTCGAGATCGCCGCTTCCTCTTCCTGGCGAAAAGCTCTAGCGCAGGCCCGGCGGGAAGAAAAGAGCGGCCGCCGGCTCAGCTTCGAATCCGTGGTCGGCCGAAAACAGAAGTCGCGCCGGTGAGCGGCTTCCGCATCGAATTCACGCCCCGCGCGGCGAAGGACTTCCGCGCGCTAGAGGCGTCGCTCCAAGCCCGAGTCGCCGGCGCGCTCGAACGCGCCTCGGATGAGCCCCTCTCCGGCAAACCACTTCAAGGCCCGTTCGCCGGACTTCGTTCGATTCGAGTCGGCGAATACCGGGTGGTCTACCGGCCGGAGCCCGGCTCCAGGTCGATCCTGGTCCACGCGATCGGCCACCGCCGCGATATCTACCGCTGAGCTAGTCGAGCTGGCCGGCCAGGTGGTCGGCGAAGGGCAGCGAGCAGGTCAGGCCGGGCGAGATTGCGTTGAGGACGTGGAGCGAGTTGTCCTTCTTCTCCACGACGATGTCGTCGACGAGCTTGCCTTCGGTGTCGACGAGCTGGGCCCGGATGCCGGAGGGTCCCTTTTTAAAGTCCTTCGCCTCGGCGCCGTGCACCAGCGAGAACGCCTGCTTGAGGAACGCGGTCTTGCTCAGAGAGCTCTTCAGGTTCTCGCCCGCCAGGCGGCGGAAGTCGGCGCCGGCCAGCATCTTCCAGAACCTGGAGTCGAGCGTCATGCGCGCGACGTCGATGGGCTGGACCTGGTAGGTGCCGTAGGCCTCGCGGCCGAAGGCGAGCACCGCGTTCGGGCCGACCTTCACCTTGCCGTGCACCGTGCGCGTCCAGTGCACGCCCAAGAACGGGTAGCGGATGTCGGGCACGCTGTAGATCATCGAGCGTATGAGCCCGGCCTTCGCCTCGTCGATGTAGTAGAACTCGCCGCGAAAGGGAACGATGGTGTAGGGCAGGCCGGCTCCGAGCTGATGCGCCAGGCGGTCGGCGTAGAGGCCCGCGCAGTTGAAGAGCTTCTTCGCTCGCAGGCGGCCGTCGGTAGTGCGGACTTCGTAGCTTTCGCTGCGCTCGTCGATCCGCTTGACGCCCTCGCCCAGCCGGAACTCGACGCCGGCCGTCCGGGCGTCGTCGGCCAAGGCCTCGACGTAGAAAGCGGAATCCACCGCCGAGCCCGAGGGAGCGTGCAGGGCGGCGATGCCCGAGGCGTTCGGCTCCAAGCGCTTGATCTCGGCTCCGTCTACGATCCGAAGGTTCGGGACGCCGTTCTCTTTGCCGCGGCGCAGCAATTCCTCGAGGGTCGCGCGCTCGGCCTGCGCTCGCGCGACTATCAGAATTCCGCTTTCGTCGACCGGCACGCTCTTGGCGCGGCAGTACTCGACGAGCCTTCGATTGCCCTCGACGCAGAATTTGGCCTTGAGCGTCCCCGGCTTCTGGTTGTAGCCGGCGTGGACCACTCCGCTGTTGCGGCCGCTCGTGTGGAAGGCGACCTTCCCTTCCTTTTCGAGGACCGCGATCTTGGCGCCCCGGTGCTTGAGCGCGAGAGACCGCGCCAAGGCGCAGCCGGTCACGCCGCCGCCGATCACGAGGTAGTCGTAGGAGTCCACCGTTTCCGATTGTACTAGAATCGGCTCCATGAACGAGAGCGAAGCCCAGTCGCGCCGCCTATTGCTCGCGTTCGTCTCGCTCGCGGTCGCGGTCGGCTTCTGCTTCCGACTCAACTCCATAGGTTTCTACAACGACGACTACCCTTGGCTCGAGATGTGGAGCCAGGCCCCGTCGCAGACGCCGTGGGGCATCGCCGCCTATTGGGTGAAGGAGCACGCCGCGCAGTGGTTTCGGCCCGGCACGATCCTTTTCCACCCGCTCGAGTTCTGGTTCTTCGGCTTCCACGCCGTTCCGTACCAGCTCGCCCTGCTCGCGATCCACATCGGGATCTCATACGCGCTCTTCCATCTTCTCGAGGGCGAGGGAGTCGAGCGGCGGTTGGCCGCCTTCGCCGCCGCGGCCGCGGGGCTATACCCGAATCACGACGCCACGCGTCACTGGGCCTGTCTGACCGGAGCCCCTCTGGCGCTGCTGTCGACGCTCTGGGCGCTGCTCGCCTACCGCTCGTGGCAGAAAGGCAAAGGTGCCTGGTGGCTCGCCCTCTCCTTCGTCTCCTTCGCATTCGGCACCCTGCTCTACGAAGCGGGCGCCCTTCTCGCGGCGCTTCCCATCTGTCTCGATTGGCGCGACCGGGTGGAGAAGGGCGCGTCTCCGAAGGAGGCGATTCTACCTTCGATCCTGAGCGGCCTGCCGCTGATCGGATTGCTCGGCGCGATCGTCGTCTACCAACGCGGCTACGTGCCTCGATACGTGATGACCGAACGACACCCTGTGAGCCTTTCTCCGGCGCACGTGTTCAAAGTGCTCGGCTCGGGGCTCGAATGCACGATCGCCAACCGGCTCCTACACTACATCGGACGTAGTGCGGCCTACGCGTGGAGATCGTTCACCTTCTCCGACTGGGCGCTGTGGCTCATCGCGGCGGCGGGCATGACCAAGGTAATCGTCGTCGGTGCGCCCGATCGAGCGCCGGAGAAAGCGGAAAAGCTGCCTCTCCTTCCCCTCCTTGGACTCGGCTTCTTCCTGCTCGGCTACGCGCCGTACTTCTTCGATGCGACATACACGCCCGTAGTTTTCGCGCAGGTCAACCGCGTGAACATGGTCGCCTCTCTCGGCGGAGCCTGCTGGCTGGCATGGCTGTATGGCCGCGGGCGAAACTGGACGGCTAAGGCGAGCGCCGCGATCCTCGCCGCTTTTCTCCTCGCCTCCTGGTCGTCGAGCGCGCAGTGGGCGGACGCATACGTGATGCAGAAGTCGGCGATCGAGAAGCTCAAGCCGAAGCTGGGCGCCCCCGGCGAGGCGAAGACGATCCTCCTCTACGGCTTGCCCGACAGCCTCGGCTCGGCCACGGTGTTCCAATCGACGTACGACTTCGACGTCGCGCTGCGCCTTGGGACCGGAGATAAGGCGCTTTCGGGCCGGGTTGGCCAGGACCGGGTGCGCTTCGAAGACAAGCAGGCGACCTTGGTGTGGTTCGGAGAATCGCCGCTTTCGTACGCGTCCCTCTACGCCTTCCACGTACCCTCCGGACGCTTCGCCCGAATCGATGGCCGCGCCGCCGGCGAGCGGTTCCTCGCGCTCTCGAAGTAGCCCAATTATTCCCGTCACAATTTGATAAAATAGACTTTCCCGCGTCCTCCGCGGCGAACGTCGAAAAATGGCATCTCGTTCAACCCGAATTCCCAAGAAGACCGTTATTTTGGCCGGCGGCCTCGGCACGCGCTTGTCCGAGGAGACCGCCGCGCGCCCGAAGCCGATGGTCGAGATCGGCGGAAAGCCGATGCTGTGGCACATCATGAACATCTACGCGGGCCACGGCTTCGCGGATTTCCTGATCGCCTGCGGCTATAAGGGCGAGATCATCAAGGAGTACTTCCACAATTTCTTCGTCCATAACTCGGACTACATCGTCGACTTGAAGGACGGGAGCCGCAACGTCCTGCAGTCGCGCTGTCCCGACTGGCGCATCGGCGCGATCGACACCGGAGTGAACACGTTGACCGCCGGCCGCCTCAAGCGCCTGCGCCCGTGGCTCGACGGCGAGACGTTCATGGTGACCTACGGCGACGGCGTGGCCGACGTCGATCTCGAGAAACTCGTAGCCTTCCACCGCAAGCACGGAAAGCTCGCGACCGTCACCGCGGTCCGGCCGCCGTCGCGCTTCGGCGCGCTCAATCTCAAGGGCGACCGCGTCGGCTCCTTCAGCGAGAAGCCTCAGATGGGCGAGGGCTGGATCAACGGGGGATTTTTCGTCTTCGAGCCCGGCGCGCTCAAGTACATGGGCGGAGACGATTGCTCGCTCGAGCGCGAGCCTCTCGAGAAGATCGCCAAGGACGGACAGCTCATGGGGTACCGCCACGAGGGCTTTTGGCAGCCGATGGATACGCTGCGAGACAAGCAGCTCCTCGACAATCTCTGGAACTCGGGCAAGGCGCCCTGGAAAACTTGGTGAAGGGCGCGTTCCAGGGCCGGCGCGTCTTCCTGACGGGCCACACGGGATTTAAGGGCGGCTGGCTCGCGCTCTGGCTGAAGTCTCTCGGCGCGAAAGTGACGGGCTACTCGCTCCCCGCGCGGCCCGGCGACACGTTTTTCAAGGACGCGCGCATCGCGTCCGGCATGAACTCGATTTTGGGAGATATCCGCGACTTGCCCGCCTTGCAGGCCGCGTTCAAGAAGCACCGCCCCGAGTTCGTTTTCCATCTCGCCGCGCAGCCGCTGGTCCGGCTCTCCTACGAGGAGCCGGTCGAGACGTTCGCGACCAACGTGCAGGGCACCGTCCACGTGCTCGAGTGCGCGCGAAAAGCCTCTTCCGTCGAGGCCTGCGTGGTCGTCACCAGCGACAAGTGCTACGAGAACCGCGGCGGCGGCCCGGCGTATCGCGAGGAAGACCCGATGGGCGGGCACGACCCCTACAGCGCCTCCAAGGGCGCGGCGGAGCTCGTGACCTCCTCGTATCGCCGCTCTTTCTTCAACGCGAACGGCTCGCGGGGCGTCGGCCTGGCCTCCGCGCGCGCCGGCAACGTGATCGGCGGCGGAGACTGGGCGAAGGACCGCATCGTCCCCGACTGCGCCCGGGCGCTGAAGGCCGGAAGGCCGATCGTCGTGCGCAACCCGACTTCGATCCGCCCGTGGCAGCACGTGATGGAACCGCTTTCCGGCTACCTGTGGCTCGCCGCCCGCCTCGCCGAGCAGCCGCATCGCTTCGCGGGAGGCTGGAACTTCGGCCCCGTAGACACGACGGCGGTCACCGTGCTCCAGCTGGTCCGCAAGATCGCCGACGCGTGGGGCCCCGGCGCCTCGAAGGTCGTCGTCAAGCGCGTCCCCGGCGCGCCGCACGAGGCGCGGACGCTCACGCTCGATCCGGCTAAGGCCTCGCGCGAGCTCGGCTGGAAGTCGGTGCTCACCGTCGACGAGACCGCCCGAGAGACCGTCGAGTGGTACCGCGCGAGCGCCAAGCGGGGCTTCGACGGCGCCTCTTTCACGCTCGGCCAGATCGAAGCCTACTCGCGCCGGGCCGCCGAGCGGCGCCAGCTCTGGGCCGCGGAGTCGGTCGCCGCATGAAGGACGAGCTGCGCGACAAGATCCTCGCCCTCGTCGGCGAGTACGCGGAGAAAAAACACGCCGCGAAAGCGTTCGTCCCCGGCCAGTCTCCCGTCCCCGTCTCCGGCCGCGTCTACTGCGCCGACGACATGCGGATGCTGGTCGACTCCGCGCTCGACTTCTGGCTGACGACCGGCCGCTTCAACGATTCCTTCGAGGAGCGGCTCGAAAAGTTCATCGGCGCGCGCTACGCGCTGACGGTCAACTCCGGCTCCTCCGCGAACCTCCTCGCTTTCGCCGCGCTGACCTCGCCGCTGATGGGCGAGCGTCGCCTGCAGCCCGGCGACGAGGTCATCGGCACCGCCGCCGCGTTTCCGACGACGGTGAACCCGACGCTGCTCTACGGCATGAAGCCCGTCTTCGTCGACGTCGACATCCCGACCTACAACGTCGACGTGAAGGCGCTCGAAGCCGCGATCGGCCCGAAAACCCGCGCGATCATGATCGCGCACACGCTCGGCAACCCCTTCGACCTCGACG
>JACRDR010000104.1 GCA_016212845.1 Elusimicrobiota bacterium | reverse complement strand
CCGCGGACGACGGCGCCTCCAAGGTCTACGAGCGCATCGCCAGCCGCGACTTCATCTACCTGGTCGCCCTTCTGACGCTCATCCAGCGGCTCGAGTGGTTCCTCTGGAGCGCGGCGATCGGCGCGCACCTGTTCTGGCTCAGCCTCGTCGTCGTGGCCTTCCTGCGCCCGAAGCGGGCGAGATGAAGCGCGCCGAAAAGCTCATACTCACCGTCGGCGTCCTGGGCCTCGGCGTCCTGCTGTGGCGGATGGATGCCTCCGCGGTCCTCGCGCTCGTCGCGCAGGTCCGCTGGGGCCTCCTCCTCATCGTCGCGCAGGAGATCGTCGCGCACGTCTTCAACGCCGTCGGCTGGCGCCTGGCGTTCCCTCCGGACAAGGCCGCGTCGTTCGGGCTATGGGAGCTGATACGGCTCAGGATCGCCGGCGACGCCGTGAACTACGTCACGCCGAGCGCCACGATCGCCGGGGAGCTGGCCCGGACCGAGATGCTCAACGACTCCGAGGGAGCCGAGGTGCGCGCCAGCTCGGTCCTCGTGGCCAAGTTCACGCAGGCGCTCGCCCAAGCCGCTTTCTCGATCGGCGGCCTCGCCGCGTTCGCCGCCCAGTTGTCGATGCTCCGGGGCAAGGAATGGTACGCATACGGAGCCGGGCTCGCGTTTCTCGCGGCGCTGCTGATCCTGGGCGTCTACGAGGCCCAGCGGAAGGCGCCCGACCGCGCCCCCGACTCCCGCGACTTCTCCTGGAAGGACCTCCGCGCGATGCGCGGCTGGCTGCGCTACCACTACCGGCGGCATCCCGCGCGCTTCGCGGGCTCGAGCCTGTTCTTCGCGCTGGGCTACGCCTGGGGAGCCTTCGAGGCGTACTGGATCTGCTATTTCATCGGCCTGCGCGTGACCGCGGCGGTCGCGCTCATGATCGAGGTGCTTTCGCTCACGATCGACGGCGTGCTGTTCATGGTCCCCGCCAAGGTGGGCACGCAGGAGGGCGGCAAGACGGCGATCTTCGCGGCGCTCGGCATGGCTCCGACCGCCGGCTTCGCCTTCGGGATCGTGCGCCATATCCGCGAGCTGGCCTGGTCGGCGCTGGGGCTGGCGCTCTGCTCCTTCCACCGGGCGGACCCGCCCGCGCCGTCCGCTACGCCAGATCGATCCGAAGCCGTTCGATCGAGCGGCGCACTCTAGGGCTCACGAGCGCCGTCAAATCCGAGATCGAGTGGTGCCCCGGCCGGGGTTCGTCGACCGCCGCACTCGCGGGGTCCGCGGAGGGATGGAAATAGAGCTCGCTCACGCCCTCCGGCAGGCGTTCGAGGGCGTGCAGGACGTACTCCTCCCCCATCAAGCCGGATCGCAGCAGGCCGAACGTGCGGTCGGCGACCTCCACCCGTCCGTCCGCGCAGGTCCGGCGCAGGTAGGAGCGCAGCAGGGCGAAGACCGTCCCCTCGACGAGCTGCTTGGGCCAGCGCCGGCTCGAGTAGCTCAGGCTCGCGGGCAGTTCGCCGCCCGGCAGGCGGACGCGGCCGAAGCCGTACTCCTTCGCCAGACGCACCGCCATCGGGAAGACCACCGGATGCACGTGCACGTTCACGTGCCCGTCCACGTGTCCCGGCGCGAGCCCGAAAGAGAGATAGCGCTCGAACTGCGCGCGAAGCTCGGCCTCGAGCGGACCCGCCAGGTCCCGGTCGAAGAAATAGCGCAGGCCGCAGGCCACGGGGTCCGGGTCGAAGCGCCCGTCCGGGCCCACCAGCCGGCCGAGCTTGGAGGCGCCGAGCACGGACTTGCCGGCGCACGAGACGAGGTGCAGGCCGAGCTTGAGTCCGCGGCAGGAGTCCTTCGCCAAGGCGGCGGCCTCCCGCGCGGAGTCCTCGGCGACCATGAGGCTGGCGTGCCGGAGGACGCCCTCGCGGTACCCGCGGGCGACGGCTTCGTTGACGGCGGGAGAGAGGCCGAAATCGTCGGCGGTGACGATGAGCGTCTTCACCGCGGCGGGTCGGGGGTGGGTTCCGAGCCGGCCTGCTGGAGCGACTGATAGAGCGCGCCGTCCGAGGAGACCGCGTACGCCCAGCCCACGGAAAACTTCGGCGCTTCCTTGTCGCCGTCGGAAACGCTCTTGCGCACCGCGCAGGCGGCCCAGGACTTGGAGGCCGGGAAGCTCCCGCAGGGATTGGTGCTCGACGGGGCCTCGCTCGGGTCCAGCGAGTAGAAGTTGAACTTCTTGGAGTCCCAATCCTGCTTCGCGAGGTAGTTGCAGGCGACGAGGTTGCAGCCCGCGTGCGGGCCGCCGCGCTGGCGGGCCGTGCACTCGCCGTTGTTGCAGCTGTTGTCGATCGGGCCGTTGGTCCACTGCTTGCCGAAGTCGAGGGAGTACATCCGGTTCGTGGTCGCGATCATCTTGACGATGGCCGCGGCCTCCTCGGCCAGGGACTCCTCCAGGCCCTTGGAATACTGGGGCATGAGGAGCATCGCGACGCCGCCCCCGAGCAATAGGAGGAAGATCAGGAACTTCACGGCTTGTATTGAACCTTTCTGACGGGTTCTAGTCCAGCACCACCGTAGGCGTCAGGAAAATCACGAGGTCTTTATTGTGGCGCTCGGTCTGAGAGCTCGTGAAAAGCCAGCCGATCAGGGGCAGATACCCGAGGAAGGGCACCTTCTGCACCTGGCGCTGCTCGACGGAACGAAGCAGGCCGCCCATGACGATGGTCTGGCCGCTCTTGAGCCTCAGCAGCGTCGAGGCCTTCCGCGTGACGCTGTCCTTGTACGGCTGCTTGGTCTGCTGGTCGACGTACTGCGTGGTGACGACGTCGATGAACTTCGGCTCGATCAGCATCGTGATGAAGCCTTCCTTGTTCACCTGCGGGGTCACCTCGAGGAACACGCCGGTATTCTCCTTGATGGGCGTGGTGGCGTTCAGCTGTCCGTTCGCGCCGCCGATCTGGCCCTGGACGCCGGTCGTCTCGTTCTGGCTGATCTCGATCGAGGCCTTCTTGTTGTTGAGGGTGAGGATCTTCGGCTTGCCGAGGAACCGCCCTTCGCCCCGGGTCACGATCGCCTTGACCAGGATCTGCAGGAGGTTCTTCACGGTCGAGGCTTCCGCCGCGACGTTCGCCAGCGGGAAGACCGTCGCGCTGCCGCCGCCCGGGACGCCGACGGCGCTGGCGTCCTTGCCGCCGTCGAAGAAGTGCGTGTGGCTCAGGTTTTGGGGCAGGTTGAACGGAAACGTCGTCTGCCGGGAGCCGCCGTCCCACGACACGATGCCGCCGGTCGTGCCGGTCCAGGTGACGCCCACCGCGTTCATCCGGTCCGAGTTGATCTCGACGACCTGCGCCTCGATCATCACCTGCGGGACCTTCTTGTCGAGCTCCGCGATGATCTGCTCGACCTGCGGGAAGATCTCCGGGATGTCCGTCACGATGATGGAGTTCGTCCGGGCGTCGATGCTCACGCGGCCCTGCTTCGACAGCAGGCTGTTGATGACGTTGATGATGGCGATCTTCGAGCCGCCGCCGCCTCCGCCGCCCCCGCCTCCGCCTCCGCCGCCGGCGGCCGCGCCGCCCCCGCCCCCGCCGCCCCCTCCTCCGATCACGACGCCCTGGGCCCGGCCTCCGCCGGGCTGGGCGGCGGGCTCGCCGCCCGCGCCGGGGTCGCCGGGAGGCGGACCGCCCTGGTCGCCCGGGGCTCCTTGCTGGACTTGTCCCTGGAAGTCCGGATTGGCCTCCGGCTCTCCCCGCCGCCGCTGCGCCCAGGCGGGCGTAGAGGAGGCGAGGACGATCTGGAGCGCCGCGAGGGCGGCCCAGATCCGGCTCAGCAGGCGTCTTGCGCGCGAAGTCATCATGGTACTCCTCCCGATGCGCGACCGAAAAAACGAATTACTTCGACAGCGAGCGCGACCAGCGCTTGTTCTTGAACT
>JACRDR010000108.1 GCA_016212845.1 Elusimicrobiota bacterium | reverse complement strand
GCCGCGGACGCGCGGGCCGCCGACGGCGCGGAGGCGGCGGGCGCGGAGGCGCTCAGCGAGCCGGAAACCGAGGCAAGCGCGGACAGCGGGGACAGGCCCGCGGCGGCGGCGGCGGACAGAGCCCGGACGGGAGACGAGCCTTCGCCGGCGCGGGCGGCGCTGACGGCCTGTGCGAACGCGCGGGACGCGGGCCAGCCCGCGGAACTCACGAACAGAGAGAAACTGACGGCCCCAGCGATCGCGGATTTCACGTTGCGAGTGAATCGAATCGAAGTCATCTCTTGTCTCCCGTAAATGCCGTCGCCACGCGCGAACACGGCTCCTTCCCTTAAGAAGGAGATCGCATTATAGACATGAGTTGATTTAGATCAACAGGAACGAAGGTCCCAAAGGCGGCGAGGAAGAGGGCCTATGGGACGCGTCGACAAAGGCCCACGCGGCGGGGGGTCCTTCGGGCGGGCGCTAGGAGCCTGTCCGAGTAATCGCCGTCAGTAATCGGTAAAATTCTCTCGGCGTCCGAGGAGAGAATGAGCAAAACCTACCGCCCCTACGAACCAGACCAAATTCTTCTGCTGCCGCCGTCGGTGAAGGACTGGCTGCCAGCGGGACACTTGGCGCACTTCGTGGCTGACATCGCGGAGAAGCTGAATCTGCGTGCGATCACTGGCGTTTACGAGCGCGAAGAGCGCGGTCATCCGCCGTATCATCCTGTAATGATGGTGAAGGTTCTGATCTACGCCTATTGCGTGGGACTGGCGTCGAGCCGAAGGATCGAGCGCGGGCTTGTGGAAGACGTGGCGCTGCGATACTTGGCGGCCAACAACACGCCGGACTTCCGGACGATCTCGGATTTTCGCATGCGCCACCTGGAAGCGCTGCAAGGATTGTTCGTGCAAGTGTTGCGGCTTTGCCAGAAGGCGGGGATGGTCAAGCTTGGGCACGTGGCGCTCGACGGCACGAAGATGAAGGCGAACGCGTCGAAGCACAAGGCGATGAGCTACGGGCGGATGAAGAAGACGGAAGCGCAGCTTCAGGCGGAAGTCGCGGAGCTGCTGCGTCGGGCCGGCGAGATCGACGAGGCGGAGGACGCGGAATACGGGCGGGACAAGCGCGGCGACGAACTGCCGGCGGAGTTGGCGCACCGTGAAGGTCGGCTGAAGAAGATTCAGGAAGCGATGGAGGAGTTGGAACGGGAGGCGCGCGAAGAAGCCGAAGCCAAGAAGCGCGAAAATGAGGCGAAGCAGGTCGCGAAGGGTCCGGGCGGAAGGAAACCGAGCGAGCCTGATCCGACGCCGAAGGACAAAGCGCAGAAGAATTTCACGGATCCCGACAGCCGGATCATGCCGCGACCGGGAGATAGATTGGCGTTCATCCAAGCCTATAACTGCCAGGCCGCCGTCGACGGCAAGGAGCAGATGATCGTGGCGGCGGACGTGGCGCAGCAGACCAACGATAGCCGAGAAGCGGAGCCAATGCTGAAGCAGGTCAAGGCGAACGTTGGTGCCGTTCCGAGGAAGGCGAGCATGGATGCGGGATATTTCGGCAAGGACAACGTTGCGGCACTGGAGAAGTTGGGCGTGGAAGCTTTCATCCCGCCCGAGAGGCGCAAGCACGGAGAAATCGCTCCGCCCGCGCCGCGCGGAAGAATACCCAAGGGTTTATCAGCGAAGGAGTTGATGAGGCGGAAACTGTCGACGATCCGCGGGCGAACGATCTACGCCAAACGCAAGACGATCGTCGAACCGGTCTTCGGGCAGATCAAGCAGGCGAGAGGCTTCAGGCAGTTCTTGCTGCGCGGGATCGCGAAGGTCAAAGGTGAGTGGTCGCTGATCTGCACGACTCACAACCTGCTCAAGCTGTGGCGCAATACGGCCTTTCAAGCCGCCTGATCGAGCCGAAGGTCTGACTTACCGTCCGAACGATCAACGTCGCGACATTCAAGCCGCCGTTGGTCGGCCAAAACGGATTACTCGGACAGGCTCCTAGCGCCGCGTCACGCGCCGGGAGACGCGGGTCTCGTTGCCCTTCCCGTCGGACACGACCAGCATGACCTGATTGAGGCCCGGGCGCAGGGACACGGTCACGACGAAGTTCCCCTCGGCGTCGATGCGCACCGGCTTGCCCTCCACCTCGAGACGCAGCCGGTCGTCGCGCAGCGCGCCGGAGAAGCGGACCTTGTCGTCGTCCACCGTCGCGCCCTCCTCCGGCGACGCGATGTTCAGCATGCGGCCGAGGTCCTCGCCGACGCGCCGCTCCGGGCGCTTGACGCCGACGGTGTAGTAGCGCGGCTCCGAATAGGCGGCCTCGACGCCCAGCAGGTCGACGATCGCGACGCGCCACCAGTAGGCCCCCGGCGCCAGGCCGGCGTCCGCCGGGCTGAAGCGCTCCTCCGAGTCGTACTTCCGGTCGAAGACCGTTTTCCCGAACTCGCGGTCGTGCGCCGCCTGCACGTGGAAGCCCAGGATCGGCATGCCGACGTGCAGGGCGTCCACGTCGCCGCGCAAAGTCGCCGCGTCGGCCTCCGGCTCCGGCGCCGCCGCCTCGACGCGGGGATTGGGCGCGG
>JACRDR010000107.1 GCA_016212845.1 Elusimicrobiota bacterium | reverse complement strand
CGATGGCGGGCCTCGTGGTGACGGGAAAGTGGACGTTCGCCGATCTCCACGCCAAGTCGGCGCAGGTCCTATTCACCAAGAGCGCCCTGCTCGAGCAGGCGGAGGCGGGCAACCCCGCCCTCTACGGCATGCGGCTGGCCGGGATGGAGGAGATCCGCGACGCCATCGCCCGCAACCCCTGCGAGGTCGCCTACCGCGTCCAGCAGATGAACGAGGTCGGCGCGCTCATCAACGCCAACAAGAACCCGCAGGGACGCATGAGCTTGCTGGAAGAAGCGGCCGAGTCCGGCCGGGCCGCCGTCTCGTGCCACGAGACCGAGGTGAACTCGCACTACGTCGCCGGCATCGCCGCCTGGATGCGAGTGCAGCTCGGCATGGAAAAGGAACTGGAGATCGCCGAAAAGGAACTGGACCGCGCCATCGAGCTCGACCCGATGTTCCTCCCCCTGCTGGAGCAGCGCCTCCTGATAGCCCGCCGCCGGGGCGGCGCCGACGTCGTGGAGTGGACGCGCCGCGTCGCCGTCGCAAAGTCGCGTGCGCCGGTCTAACGCGACAGCTGCTCTACCATCGCGCGAGCGCTCTCGTTCGCGGGGTCGTATGCCAAGGCCTCTTTGGCGTGCTTCAGGGCTGCGGCTTTCTCTCCTTTGCCCGCCATGAACACCGCGAGGTTAAGGTGGCCGTTCGAGAATCGGGGGTTCAGCTGCAGCGCCTCGCGGAAGTGCTTGAGGGCGAGCTCGTCCTTCCCACGGCCGGCCAAGGCCACGCCCAAGTTCGTGTGTGTCTCCGCCGATCGAGGGTCCAGTTTCAGCGCGGCGGTGAGCTCGACGATCGCCTCGTCGATGCGTCCGAGCTGAAGCAGCACTCCTCCGCGCGTCGCGCGAGCCAGGGCCGGATCCTCCTTCGGGCGCGCACCGCCGCGGGCTGATTTTAGGTGCGCGAGCAGCTCGGCGGAGTCCTTCGACCGGGAATTTAGGCGCTTGGCGGTCTCGAGGTGACGGATGGACTCTTCGACCCGCCCCATCTTCGCCAAAAGACCTCCGAGGTTTTCGTGGGCCGCCGCGTAGTTGGGCTCCAGGCGGACGGCTTCGACGGCTTCGGCCACGGCTTCCCCCGATCGCCCTTCTTGCTCGAGTAGAACGGCGAGGTTCAAGTGCGCGTTCGCGAAGTTCGGCTTTTGCTTCAACGCGATACGATAGTGTTCCTTGGCCTCCTTCCGCTCTCCCACTGCGGCGAGCATCGCACCGAGGTTGCTATGAGCCTCGGCGTAGTCCGGAGAGTATCGAATCGACTCGCGATAGAGTTCGATGGCTCTGGCGGTCTCTCCCTTTCGGGCGTGCACGACGCCGAGGTTGCTGAGCGCCATGGCGTAGGTAGACTTGGCGCGCACGGCATTCTCCAGGTACGCTTGCGCTTCATCCAGCCGATCCACGTCCAACAGGGCGGAACCGATATTGTTGAGCGCGAGGAAGTTATCCTTCGTGACCTCGATCGCCCGGGACCACAGCGGGATGTCCCCTCGCCAGTAGCTCGTCTCGATCCGTGAGCGCGCCGCGCACGCGAGGATGACCAGCGCTGCCAGCGCCGCGCCCCGACGCCTCCACGCGGGCGAGTCGGGGAAGCTCCAAGCCGCCATGACGAACAGGCCGACGATCGGGATGTACGCGTAGCGGTCCGCCATCGTCTGACCTTCAGACTGGACGAGTCCGATGACCGGGAGCATCGAAACCAGATACCAGAACCAGCCCGCCGCCAAATACGGCCGCCGCTCGAGTTCGCGCAGCGTCGCGAGTGAGACGGCGGCGAGTCCCATCGCGGCGGCGACACCGTGCCAACCGTAGAGCGTCCGCGGGAAAGGATAGAACGCCGACAGGCCGGCGGGATACAGCGACTTCCCGACGTAGGCCCAGTACGAGAGCGCCGAATACAAAACCGGAATCTGCAAGCCCATATCCTTCGGAGGGATGAAGTTGCCCTGCTGGCTGACGTTTGCGATGGTCAACCAGCTGCAGGCGGCCGCCAGCGCGAAAAGCGGCACTTTTTCCAGGATCAGCGGCCAAACTCGACGGAGAACAGAGCCTGCTGGAGAAGGGAGCCGACGCAGGGGCCAGACGTCCATGAGGAGGAGAACGACCGGAAGCGTCACCACGATCGGCTTAGACATCAATCCGCAGAGGAAGGCGCCCGCGAGCAGCAAGTACCGGAGCACGCCCGGCTTGCGCACGTAGGCAACGTAGGCGCCTATCGTCAAAAACCAGAACAGGGCGCTGAGAATTCCCTTCCTCTCCGCAATCCAGGCGACCGTCTGCACGTGGAGCGGGTGGAGCGCGAATAGGGCCGCGACGACGAAGCTTCTTCCGGTCTCTCGAGTCGCCGAGCGCAACACCAGGAATACGACGATCGTCGCCGCGGTATGGAGGATGAGATTCGTGAGATGGTGTCCGCTCCCGTCCAGGCCATAGAGTTGGACGTCCAACATGTGCGAAAGCCATGTCAGTGGATGCCAATACGAAAAATAGCCCGTCGTGCAGGCCCACAGGAAGGAGGCGGAGTTCAGCCCGCCTTTGACCATGGGATTGTCCGTTACGTACTGCGGATCGTCGTAGCCGAGAAATCCGAATTTCAGCGTGGGTGCGTAGGTCCACGCGTTGGCCCCCGCGAGAGCGAGGGCGCTCCAAACCACTCCTCTCGTGCCGCCGTTCGCCGCCTGCGGCAACGACGACGTGGGAGCCGGAGCGGGGGCGATTTGCGCCGCTACCATAGCACCGCGATGCTGCCCGCCTTCGCCGTGACCGAGGACGCCGAGTTTTGAGTTTGATATCGAGGCGCGAGGGTGCCGGTGGCGCCGGGCGTCAGCACTCCGTTGATCTCCGCGACGCCGGTGGTGGTCGAGGCGCCCAGGTCGGTCGTGTTGTAGGCGTTCGAATAGTAGGAACGCGCGGCCGAGGAACTGATTGGATAGGTCACCGAGTAGGCCAACGTACCCGCGGGTCCGTTCACGCTCCATTTGGAGCCCGCTCCGGTACCGGTTCCTGCCTGGGTGAACGCAACGACGAATTTGAAAGCGTACGACTGTGCAGAGTCCGAGATCGTCACGCGGAGCGCCGAGACGTCGACCAGCGCGTTCGAGGTCGTGGCTTGGTTGGCGGTCATCTTGGTCAGCGGAGCGAATTTCGCCGCGGTAACGGCGCCGTTCGCCAGCTTTATCGTCGTGACGTTGAGGTCGAGGATCTTATCCGTGATCACCGCGTCGTCATTGATCTTGTCGGTCTGCACGGCCGAGGCCAGGATCTTGCCGGTGGCGACGGCTCCGGAGGAGAGCTTGTCGGTCTGCACTGCGCCGTTGGCCAGCTTTCCGGTGTTCACGGAGCCCGAGCCCAGCTTGGCCGTCTCGATCGCGCCGTCGATCACGTGGGTCTTCCCGATGGAAAGAGACGCGATCTTCTCGCTGTCGACCGAGTTTGCGGTCAGCTTCTCGCTGTCGATGGAGAACCGCGCGAGCTTCGACGAGTCGATCGTCAGGCTCAATATCTTGGCCGCGGTAACCGAGTCGGTGTTCAGCGTCTGCGTCTGGATCGCGGCGTCGAGGAGCTTGCCGGTGCTGACCGCTCCGGAGTCGAGCTTGTCGGTCTGCACCGCTCCGTTGAGGAGCTTCGTCGTGTCGACGGCGCCCGAGCCGAGCTTCGCCGTCTCAACGGCGCCGGCGACCAGGCCGGTCGTGCCCACCGAGGCGGTGGCGAGGAGACCGGCGTTGTCGACGACGAACTTATCGGAGCTGCTGACCTGCATCTGGATGAGGTTGCCGCCGCCGGTGTCGTTTACGAAGATCGACGGGTTCGCGGTCGAGTCCGAGTCCGCGCCGGCCGCGGCGAGCGACACCGCGCCGCCCGCCGTGAGGTCGGTCGCGCACGACCACCCGGTGTTGCCCGCGTCGCGCTTGAGGACCTGGCCCGACAAACAGCCGTCGGCCCCGAGATGGTTGCGGCGGACCGCGCCGGCCGCGATCTTTTCGCTGTCGACGGAGAGTACGGCCAGCTTCTCGCTGTCCACCGAGAACCGCGCGAGCTTCGAGGAGTCGATCGTCAGGCTCAGGATCTTCGCCGCCGTCACCGAGTCGGTGTTCAGCTTCTGCGTCTGGATCGCGTAATCCAGGATCTTGCCCGTGTCGACCGCTCCGGAGGCCAGCTTGTCGGTCTGCACCGCGCCGT
>JACRDR010000008.1 GCA_016212845.1 Elusimicrobiota bacterium | reverse complement strand
GGCGCGGAAAAGCCGCGCACCCAAGAGCCCACGCGCCAGCGGTAGGCGGTGCGCAGGACGAGCGCGGTCAGGCCGCCGTAGCCGCGGTAGCCCTGCGGGTAGTAGCGGTCGAGGTCCGAGGGCACGGGGTCGGTGAACCCGGCGCCGCAGCCCGGACAGCGGAGCACGCGGAAGGGGTCGCCGCCGACATGGTCGCGGGCGTCGCCGAGCGCGACCGCAAGCCCAGACTGCCCGCAGAGGCGGCAGCGCTCAGGCGGCATTCCGATGGGTATGTTTCGGGTCGAGGATGTAGTTCGGGCGGCCGATCCCGTTGCGGTAGATGCGGGCCAGATAGACGCCGTGCACCGAGAGGAGGAAGATCAAGTACGTCGCGTCGAGCAGGATGAGCCGGCGGAAGGACTGATCGAAGAGGTGCTCGCGCAGGATGAAGGCGAGGTTGACGCCCGCGATCGGAAAAAAGGCCCAGCCGGCGGCGCGGAAGAGCAGCGTCGAGGAGGTCAGGAGCCCCGCGATCGCGAAGGCGAACATCCCGAACACGTTGTAGTGCGTGCGGCCGTAGCGGCGCTTTTGCCGCTCGTAGGGCACGCCGATTCTAGCGAAGCCGGCGTAGCCGATTTCGGTGCGGAAAAAAGGGAAGGTGTTGTGGTTGTTGATGATCGACTTGCGGACGTTCTCGGAGATCAACGCGAACTCCGCCATGTAGAGCACGATGTCGGTGTCGGCGGTCACGCGCAGGAGGCGGTAGAAGAGGTTGCGCGCCTCCTTGACGATCCACGGCTCGGGGCGCCGGGAGCGTTCGCCGTAGACCACGTCGTAGCCCTGCTCCCATTTCTCGAGAAAAGTCGGGATCAGCTCGGGCGGGTCCTCGAGATCGACGTCGATGACGATCGTCGCCTCGCCCGTCGCGTTGGAGAACCCGGCCTGAAAAGAAGCCTGCACGCCGAAGTTGCGCGACATCGTGAGGAGCTGGACCCTAGGGTCCTTCGCGCGCAGCTCGAGGATCAGCTCGCGGGTCCGGTCCGTCGAGCGGTTGTCGACGAACAGGAGCTCGAACTCGTAGCGCTCGAGCTTGGAGAGGACCTTCTGGAGCTCCTCGTAGAAGGACTGGACGGACTCCTGCTCGTTGAAGACCGCCGTGATGATCGAAACGCGCTTCTTGGAGCTCATTCGCCGCACATCATAGCTTAACTCGGAGGGGCCTGACGCCGCGGCCGGATCGCCTCATAGAGACGGGCGACGCTCGGCGCAAGCAGCGGGTCGGACGCGACCGCTCGGTAGAGCGACTCCGCTCCCGGCCGACTCAGGACGCGTTCGAGGGCGGCATGAAACTCGGGTAACTTCGCCAGTTCCGCCGCGAAGTCGTCGGCGGAGCCCTGCCCACCCGGCCGGCCCGCGTAGCGGTGCCACGTGGAGCTCAATACCGGGTCGCGCTCGAATTCCAGCCTGAACGCGTCGGCCGCGGCGCGCGCCCGCACATCGGCGTTCGCCCGGCGTTCCAACGCCCGCAGAATCTCGCCGACCGAGGGGTTTCGCGTCGAATTGAGGAGAAACGACAGCCCCGAATCGGGGCGAGGGAGGGCAGGCGGCGATTCCGGAGGCTCCGGCTCCCGAGTCGCGAACGGCAGGGAAGCCACCGGCTCCGCGGCGAGCGCCGTTTCCTCCCGTCTTCCGCCGTCGTACGTCGCGACCAGCGCGGCGAGGATAGTCATGGCCGCGGCCGCGGCGAGCGCGCGCCTCGACTCTTTCGCGGCACCCGCGTCATCATACTCGGTCAACGTCACCCGCTCCGAGCGGCCTGGGTCTCCCATCCTTCCCCCTTCCGTCGGTAGGATAGCCGGGAAGCCGCGGACACGGGATTGAAAGAGAATATGTGCGAATATACGCGGGAAAACGTGCGCTTTTTCTGATGGGCGTCGCGGGAGTTAGGGTTCCTTTAGACTAAGGCGGGGTCACGCCGAAACAGGCGCTGACGATCCGGTAGCCCGAGCACTGCTCGCCCTTGCACGCCCGCAGGCGATACGTGAAGCAGCAGCCGTCTCCCTGCGGACCGGGAGTCCAGGAGTCGCCGAACTCCAGCGGCCCGGCCCACGGCACGCGGCTGCGCCGGTTGCAATAGGGGGCCGCGTTGGCGCAGCTGCCGTAAGACTTGCAGACGTCGCCTTCGGTCCGATCGGCGTCCTTGGCGCGGAAGTAATAGCCGTGTGGAACGTTCGGGTCTCCCTCCTGGATATAGAAGCGCTCGATCTCGGGGGTCGCGCCGGCGGTGCCGGTGTTCGCGAGGCCGGGCATGACGCCGTGCTCCTGCGCTCCCGCGCCCATTCCCGAAGACGGCGTCTGCGCGGAAGGCCCGCCCGCGGAGCCGGCCGCGCCGGCTTGGGTCGCGGCGGCGCCCTCGCCCGAGCCGCTCGCCGACTGTGTCCGCGCGCCGGTCCCGGCGCCCTGGGAAGGCTCTCCTTCCCGGCCGGCCGGTCCGACGGCGGCGAGGAGCATCGTCGTTCCTCCCGCTTTTCGTCCCGCCTTGGCCGTGCTCGAGGTTTCGCGTCCCGTCGCCGCGCGCTGGGTGATTCTCCTGGCGGCGTCGGCGATGATCGGTTCGCGCGTCATCACCTCATACAGCGCCGCGCCTTCGGGCGAGCCGCCCAGCTTCTCGAGGAACGAATGGAACGCGGGTTTGGCGTCGAGGGCGTCGACGAACTCGTCGGCGGTCCGCGTCACGCCCTTCTTTTCGTCCTCGTCGAACATCTTTACGACCTCGCGCAGCTCGGGATCCTTCTGGAACTCCTTGGCGAACATGTCCACCGCGCCTTTGGCGTCGGGGTGCTTCTTCGCGCGTCCGCGCAGCGCCGCCATGAAGTCGGCGTAGCTGGGCGCGGTCTTCGGAGGCGGCGAGAACAAGGAGTCCGTCGGCACGGGAGGAAGCTGAGGCTTTTCCGAATCGGGCATCGAAGCTTGCACGCTGAAAGGAGCGCGGGGCGCCCGCTCGCCGCTTCCGCGGAGCAAGAGGACGGCTCCCCCCAACCCGAACAGGAGCAGGGCTCCCGCCGCGGCTTTGGCCTTGGGGTCGCCGCGGGGCGGCTTCGCGTCGGGCATTTCCCTAGAATGAGTCCGAATCCTCGTCGCGTCAAGACCGGAGGGCCTTGCATTCGATTCGGGCGCCCGACATACTGCCCGCGGTGGGAATCACGGGCAAGCTCACGGCGCTGCAGGCCGCTTTCGCGGCGCTGATCGCGTTCGGCACCCTCGTGCCGGTGTGGATGTCCGAGCAGCGGTATCTGGCCGACCTGGAGACCGACCGTCAGAACGCGGAGGTGGAGCGCTTCGCGCGCGTTTGCTCGGCTTCCCCAAAAGCGGACGCCGCGACCCCCCTCGCGTATCTCCAGACGATGGTGCTGGTCGCCCCACCGGGCTCGATCTCCTACGCCGCGTTCCTCGGAGCAGACGGAAAGTTCCTCCTCCACACCGACTTTTTGGGAGGCGACCGCACGCTTGCGGGCAAACCCGCGCTAGGCGAAGGGGCCCGGCGCGCGATCGAGTCGCCCTCAGGTTTGCGCCAGCCCGCTGGGAAACCGGGGGACCCTGAGCTCGTTTCCTCGCCGGTGTTCTACTCCGGAGCCAAGCGCGTGGGTACCGCGCTGATCGCGTACGACTCCACCTGGCTCGACGCCTCCGCGAAACGCCTGCGGAGCGATTCGATCCGGAGGGCGGCGATGGTGGCTCTGCCCGGTCTCGCCGCGGGGCTCTTGGCCGCGCTCGCGCTGGGACGCGCCCTCACCGAGCCGATCCGGCGTCTGGCCGCCGGCGCGCGCGAAGTCGGGCGCGGCAAGCTCGACACCCGGATCGAATCGGCATCGCGGGACGAATTGGGCGATCTCGCCCGCGAGTTCAACGGAATGGCCGCTAAGCTCGCCGAACTCGACGAGATGAAGGACTCCTTCTTCGCGCAGATCACCCACGACCTGCGCAATCCTTTGTCGGCGACCTTAGCCTACATCTCGCTCATGGAAAGCGGGGCGCAAGGTCCGGTCACCGACGCGCAGCGCAAAAGCCTGCGCATCATGGAGGACGGCTCGCTGTATTTAAACGAGCTCATCGGGAACATTCTCGACCTCTCGAAGCTGGAAGCCGGACGTCTCGATCTCAAGCCGGCCCGAGTCGACTTGAAGGAGTCAGTGAGCGCCGTCCTCGATCTGCAGCGGGCGCGCGCCCTGGAATACGGCGTCGCTCTAGAGTCGCGGGTCGCCGACGGCGCGATCCTGCGGTCGGACGCCGACGGACTTAAGCGCGTGCTCATGAATCTCGCGACGAACGCGCTCAAGTTCACGCCGAAAGGAGGCACGGTCACCGTCTCCCATTCCGTGGAGAACGGCTTCGACCGGGTGGAAGTCTCCGACACCGGCATCGGCATCCCGGCGGAGAAGATCGGTCAGCTCTTCAAGAAGTTCTCGCAGATCGACGAGACCCGAAACGTCGTGCGGGACGCGCGGGGCACGGGCCTCGGCCTCGTCATCTGCAAGCAGCTCGTCGAGGCGCACGGCGGCTCGATCGGCGTCCGCAGCGTCTACAAGCAGGGCACGACGTTCTTCTTCCTGCTGCCGCGCGGCGAGGTCTGAAACCGCTCTCTAGTTCGGACTCGACTCGACGAGCTCGAAGCAGGCGTGCTTGTAATTCCAGCCGGAGCAGACCTTGCCTTTGCAGGCGCGGGCCCGGTAGACGAAGCAGCAGCCCCCGCCCTGCCGGCCCGGCTTCCACGTCGCGTTCTTTTTGTCCTCGCCCGACCACGGCGTGCGGCTCCACGCCGGGCAGCCCGGCGCCGCATTGGCGCACACGCCGTCGACTTTGCAGACGTCGACCTCGGCCTTGTCGGCGTTGGCGGTCGTATAACCGTACGCCAGATCCACGTTGGACTTTCCGGACGTCACGAAGAGATCGACCGAGGGAAGCTGCACGTCTTGCTTGGCCCACTCGTCGTCGAGGGGAGTCACTGCGTGCGCGTCTCCCCCCGAGCCGCCATCGCTCGCGGCGCCCGCCTTCGCCCTCTCGAAGATTTCGGCCAAAAGCCCCGAGAAGCGGCGATCGTGCGACAGCATCTCGTACATCTCCTCTCCGCCGGCTCGCCCGGCGTAGTCGCGGACGAGATCGTAGAACTCCGGATACTTGTCCATCAGGTCCAAAAACTCCGAGGCGGTGCGCGTTTCCTTGCGGCCCATGAACTGCTGGTACGCCGCCGCCAACGTCGGCAGCGCTTTGAAGTCCCGCTGGAAATTCTGCATCGCCTTTTCCGTATCGGGGTCGGCCTTGAGCCGCTCCTGCAGCGCGTCGAAAAGCTCGCGGACGCTGTCCTCCTCGGCCCGGCCTTCGGCGGAGGCCGGCACCCGGAAAGTCACGTTCGTCGCGATCATGGCGGCGCCCGCGACGAGCGATGCCGACAGCACGTGCGCTCCCGGCTTGAGATTCGTGGTGTCGATGAAGTGCCGGGCGTTCCAGACGCTGCTCAGGTCGACGTCGGATACCCTCCTCACGATGGTCTGGTCGACGTGGATCGTGATCTCGCCGTGCGGGAGTGATTTGTCGCCGACGACCTGCAGGTCGTAGTTCAGCCGGCCGGGCCGGCCTTCCTTCGCCGGGATGGCCATCTCGAGGCTAGCGGGACGGAGGAATTCGAACTTGAATTCGGCTCGCGCCGTTCCCGCCGCCAGGAAAGCCGCCGCCACGATCCAGAGCCCACGAGCCATGTTCGCCTCCGCGCCGGCAAAGAGTAGGCCGGCTCTACACTAAATGCAAGTCCTTAGAATTCCGGCACGCGGCCGAAGCAAGCCCGCTTGTACGTCCAGGCCGAGCACGACGTGCCGTTGCAGGCCCGGGCGCGATACACGAAGCAGCAGTTGCCGCCCTGCGCACCGGGAGTCCAGGTTCCCTCGTAGGAGGGGAGGCCGGACCATGGCGTCTTGCCCCACGCGGGGCAAGCGCGTGCGGCATTGGCGCAAACGCCTTCCGATTTGCAGACCTGCGCCTGGACCTTATCCGCGTTCCTAGACGAGTACCCGAAAGAAAGCTCCGCGTTCGGCGAGCCGGACTGCACGTGCAGTTCGACCGCCGGCGTGCCGATATCCCGTCTCCAGGTGCGATCCAGCGGCGTCGTTTCGCCGGAATTTCGACCCGCTCCGGGGACCTGACGAACGATCCCCGCCGCGGTCTCGATCTCCCACGGGTGATCCGGAAAGATCATGTCGAGCCGTCCGTTGCCCACGAGCTCGACCGTCTCCCCAGGCCGCAGAGTCGACGGAGCGCGGGACAGGGAGAACGTGCGGTCGTCGGGCGACGAGTAGCCGGGAAGCCCGATGGACGTGAGCGAGCGCGTGGGGCAAGTCACTCCGACCGGCGGAGGGACGTACGCGGACACCTCGTCGGCGCTCGCCGACCGGTTGTCGACGTTGCGCAGGATGACCCGCACGCGAACCTCGTCCCCCTCGCGGACATCCTGCGACCAGCCGTTCGCGGTTCGACGCTCCACGATGATCGCCTCCGGCTTCAGCCGCGCCGCTCCCGCGACCCGGGGCGGACAGCCCTCGGCAGCCTCCGCACCGGTCGACAAGATCGAAACCGTCAGCAACGTCCAGAGAATGGTTTTCATACCTCTAGAATGAGTGGAAAGAACGTCCGCCGCGCGAAAAGAGGGTCTAACGAAAAAGTGTAGTGAAAATAATGCGCTTTTACCTGCGGCGTTCCGGGTTTAGGATTCGTTCAGACTACGCGAAGTAGCGGAAGCCCTTGCCAGGGACGGTCTGGACCCGGTCGGCCAGAGCGGGCGGCAGCTTGTGGCGGATCTTGGAGATATGAACGTCGGCGAGGTTGTCGACCGCCACCGTCTTCCACAAGGTCGAAAGAATCCACTCGCGCGTGAGCACCTTCGGAGAGCGCTTTACGAGCGCGTAGAAGAGATCGAACTCCTTGCCGGTGAGGTTGGTGACGGTCACGTCCCGGAAGCGCACGAGGTGCGAGTCGGGGTCGATCGCCAGATCCCCGGCCTCGAGCTGCCCGCCTTCCTCCTTGTCGAGCGCGAGAC
This sequence comes from Elusimicrobiota bacterium, assembly GCA_016212845.1. GTDB lineage: Bacteria > Elusimicrobiota > Elusimicrobia > UBA1565 > JACRDR01 > JACRDR01. The sequence goes on along the minus strand of JACRDR010000008.1, from coordinate 6,257 downwards.
GGTTCAAGAGAGCCTTGACCCAGAGGAGAAGCTCGCGGGTCACGACCGGCTTCACCAAGTACTGATCCACGCCGGCGTCGAAGCCCGCGGCTTTGTCGTCGATCTCGCCTCGTCCCGTCAGCATGATCACCGGAGTCGCGTGAAGCGTCTTGTGGTTCCGGACGCGCTTGCAGAAGTCGACGCCGTTGCCGTCGGGAAGGTTCATGTCGAGCACGATGAGGTCCGGCTTTTCCTGCTGGAAGAGGTTGTACGCGACGTTCACGCCGTCGGACTCGAGCACCCGATAGCCTTCTCGCTCGAGGTTCGCCGCCCAGCCTTTTCGAGCCGCGCCGTCGTCCTCGACCAGGAGCAGGGTCTTAGTCGCCGCCATGCCGGCAAAGAGTAAGGCCGCTCCGCCCGGAAAGCAAGGGGCGATCACGGAGCCCCCAGGAGGGACGGATCCCACGAGTCATAGGGGACCATACGCTTGCGGCCATCCGGATGATCGACCGTCTTCACGCCGACGCGCGGCAAGTAGCCTTTTTCCAAGAGCCTGCGGACCGCCGCGGAGTCGATGGAGGCCTTAGGACCGAACTGCGCCGGCACCTCTTTTTTCCCGAACGCGTCGCGAAGACGGGAACCGACGTAGTCGCTCGCCCCTTCGACGAAGTTCAGCACGTTTCCCGCTGCTTGGGCGGGGATCGTGATGAGCGCTTTCTCCGCGAGCTCGGCCATTTTCCGTCCGGCCTCGTACGACTTGGGCGCGGTAGGAATCACCTTCGGCGCGGGAGTCGGCCGAATACGAAGCGTCGCCGGTCCGGGCAACGGGAGAAGGCGGTCTTCGCCATGGCGGAGTAGGGGCGTCCTCCATACCGGACCGGCGGCCGGCTCGAGGACGTCGCTTTTCATCGAGTCGAGGCCGCGGGCGAGAGCCTCCGCGCGTCCGGCGATGCCTCCGCCGTCGATCCGCGGATTCGGCGCGGGCGTCTCCGGCTTCTTTCCAAACTCGATGTGGTAATGCGCTTTCGGCTCGTCGGCGTCGGCGGCGTCCGGCCCGCCGAAGTCGACCTTCAGCCGGCGCGCGGGATCGCCCTTCGACGCGACGCCCAGCGTGACGGGGATCTCGTTCTTGCCGTCGAGGCATTGCTGGTCGGCGGGGCAGAACGCGAGACGGTTCCGGTACACGAGCAGCCGTCCGGCGCGCCGAGCTTTTGCGTTGACCGGATCGGCGGCCGGGAACTGCTCGAGACGAAGCGTGTAGGCGGCGACGCTCACGGCTCGGCCGGTCTGATCGTCGGTCTGCAGCGCGATCGAAAGCTCGACCTTCGCCTTGCGTGAGGCGTACTCGGCGCCGCCCGCGTTGAAGTACGTCCAGTCGCCCAACGTCATCGGAAGCTCGGCCGCGCTCGCCCAAACCCCCGTCCCGCCCGCCGCCATCGCGATCATCAGCGCCTTCCGGATCATGGTTTTCATGGTTTCTCCTCAGTATGGACTAAGCCGACAGCACCGTGGGACCGACGGGAGTCTCGGCGGCCGGGATATACGGAATAGTCTGTGCATGGACGGCCGGCGGCAACTTGCAGCGGCCGATGTCGCCGAACTTGAACTTGTCGTTCACCTGCCACTGGGGCTCGGAGGCCGGCGCGTCGGGTTTCACGTGGAGGTTCTCGTTCACCTGGTCGGTCGTCTTCTCCACGCCCTGCTCCATCTCAGCATGCTTCTGTTCCGGTTCCTCGCTCGTCGAGGCGACGTCGTACGCCTTCTTGATGTTGTAGGCGGCGAGCAGCCCGCCGGCGGCCGTGAAGATCAACCCCTGCATGGTCTGTCCATACGAAGTCATGAGAATGACGCCCATCGAAAGCGCCAGCGCGCCCATCGCCGCCGCGGCGAGATGGAACGCTGCCGCGACCGGCTTCATGGCCGGGTTCTTGGCGAGTTTGCCCGCCAGGATCATCAACACGATCGCGAGGAGCAGGCCCGCGATGGCCGCGATCATGAAGCCTTTGTAGGGCGTGACTTCACGCTCGGTCTCCACCGGAGCCGGCGCCGGGACGTCGGCGGGCGCAGCTATGGCGGGAGCGAAGCGGTCCCGAGAACCGCCGCTCAGCCCCGTGTCCAAATCGTTCGTTTCCACGCTCGTCGCGCCGTCGGCTCGCTCGAGGCCGCCGTCGAAGGCCCGGCCGGCGGTCCGCATCGACGGCTGCTGCGAACCGAGGCTCTGGAATCCTTCCCGGCGCGCGGCGCCGGCCTGGTCGGACGAGACACCGGCCCGGAGTTCGGCGGCGGACAGAGACAGGATCAGCACCAGCACCGGCAGGAGTAGCTTGTTCATGCTTCCAGGATGCCCGGGAAAGATCCGGCCCCCAAGGAAAAGCGTTCCTAAAGCGAAAAAGGCAGCGATTTAATGAGTAAATCCCGTCGAGCCAGGGCGGTCGATAGGATTTGTTTAGACGCGCGTGAGGCCGGTTTTCAGGGACACGCGCGCCTTCCAGCTCAAGCGACGGCGAGCGAGCGACGTGCCGGCCCAAAAAACCGCCGGCGGGCCGGGGCGTTCGTTGCGCCGGCGCATGGGGACCGTTCCGGTCGCGAGCCGCGCGACTTCGCCCACGCGGACGGCCCGGCCGGTCCCCAGGTTATAGGAGCCGCCGGGAGCGTTCCGCTCGAGCGCCCGGACCAGTCCGGCGGCGACGTCCGAGACATGGATGAAGTCCTGCGCGTCCTGGGGATTCTTCACGTCCGGAATTCTTCCTTCAGCCTTGGCCCGAAAGAGCGACGGGATGAGCGCGGCGGCTCGCTGGCCGGGGCCGTAGACGAAGAAGACGCGGCACCATAGGACGCGCGGCAGAACGAGGCGCGCGTAGGCGTGCAGCGCGTTCTTGGCCCACGTGAAGTCCGAGACGGTCTTCGGCCAAGCGCTCTCGCGGCAGACGCCTCTGGAGACGCCGTACTCCCAGCAGCTGCCGGCGGCGACGAGTTTCGGGCACATCGCCTCGCGCAGCAGCGCGACGAGACGCAGTCCCTCGTCGAGGTTTTGGGCGCAGCGCTCGAAGGAGTAGTCGCCGATGCCGTCCCACGCGAGATGCAGGCAGGCCTGAGGCTTGAAGGCGAGGACGGCGCGCCGGACGTCGCCGCGGACGGTTTTTAGGTTCTTCGCCTTGGGCAGGCGCCGATTGCGTTCGACGGCGAGGACCTTGTGTCCGCGCTCGAGCAGCAGGGGCAGGACGTGGCGGCCGATGAAGCCGGAGCCGCCGGTCAGGAGAACGCGCATGACGGCGACTAAGCTACAATATATCCCCGATGCTGGAGGAGAAGCCGATCAAGGCGGACAAGAGCGGGCGCAAGCGCGCGAGCTTTCGCGGAGATTGGATCGACGCGCAGCTCACCTACGGCAAGCGCGGCGTCGTGGACGAGGTGTTCATCACGTACCTCGCCCCGTACCGCGCGATCTTCGCCCTGCTCTGGACGAAGGAGAAGGGCTACGCCCATCACCGGATCGGCTACACGTCCGGCGGCTCCGACATCATCACCTGCCCGGACGCCCAGTACCTGTCGGATCTCGCGCCGAACCTGTTCGACCGCGACGAGCTGCGCGCCCGAATCTTCGTCGGCGGCGCCCGCCTCGATAAGAAGATCCGCGAATTCCTGCTCAAGACGATCGACGGCTATCCGACCGAGCTCGCGCGCTGTCCCTACTGCAAGGAAAAGCGGCCGGCCGACTGCGAGTGCCACTGCGGCAAACGCGCGTGCATCCCGTGCGTGCGCAAGGACGCCTTTCTAGCGAAGCCCTGCTCGTCGACCCAGACGCTGCACGGCTGGCAGCACGTTCCCGGCTCTTAGCGGCGGGCGGTCAGGGTGCAGCGGAGCAAAACGTCCTCGGACGCGCTCCAGCCGCCGTCGTAAGCGCAGGCGTGCATGTTCGCCTGGAAGGACGCTCCGTTCGGGTTGGCGGCCGCGCTCTTCGGCAGCTGGACGATGTCCTGGCCCCACCAGTGCTTCGGCGTGACCTCGTAGTTGAGGTGGTCCGCCGGCGCCCAGCCGATCTTGCCGCAGCGGGAGTCGACGACTTCCCGCTTGGAGAAGTCGAGCGGCTCGCTCGAGCCTTCCGTGCGGGAGTCGGTGAGGACGTTCGTCCGGAGATCGAGCTGGGCGTTAAACGAGTACATCGAGTGGCCCAGGCTGGTACAGACGAGGTCGGCGATCAGAACGGCGGCGAGCGCGGGGTTCATTCCCGGATGGTAGCACGAGCCCCCCGACGCGCGAATGAGCCGAACGCCCACCGGAGACTAGAGCTTCCGGCCGGTATTGCGCCGCGTTAGAAGACCTTGCGTTCCCAATCGTAGGGGATGACCCCTTCGCTTGGGTGGATGCGGCGGTACTTCTGCTTGGGGTCGTGCGGCTCGTTGGTGACGTTCGCGACGATCGAAAAAGGCGCCCAGAGGCTCTTCGTGCCGTTGGCGATGCCCGGCGGGATGTGGAGGAGGATGTAGTTGTCCTGGCCGAGGAAAACCTCTTGCGTCTCGCCGTGGGTCTTCGACTTCGGGCGCAGGTCGTGCATGACGATCTTCACCTGGCCGAAGACGCAGATGTAGTTGAGGATCAGCGTCTCGTGCACGTGCCAGCCCTTGATCGCGCCCTCGTAGATCTTCGAGAAGTAGACCTCGCCGAACTCGTTGAGCATGGTGTCCTTTCGGACGCCGTGCATGATGGCGCCGCGCTCGTCGGGGAAGACCTTCAAGGGAACGACTTTGACGCCGTCGATCATCGGGAAACCCCCGCCGCGGTCAGAGTGGGACGTTCGGGAAACGGGATCAGCACCCGTCCTTTATAGCCGTGCTTTCGGCATTCGTCCAGGATCTCCTTCTTGAAGTTCCAGGCGAAGAGGAACAGCAGGCCGGGCTTGAGAGCAAAGCCTTCCTTCTTGGACACGATCGGGATCGCGCCGCCCGGCGAGAAAAGCCCCTGCTTCATCGGGTTGTTGTCGATCGCGGCGCGCACCTGCTTGCGGCCGAAGCCGCAGAAGTTGAGGTACGTCGAGCTGCGCGCGGAAGTGCCGAAGCCGACGACCGTCTCGCGCTTAAACGGCGCGAGGAGCGCCCGTGAGGCGTCGCGGTGCGCGTAGCAGCGGCGGCCGAAGTCCACCCACGAGGAGACTTCCTCGATGCCGGTCTTCTTCTCTTTGGCACGCAGCGCCTTGAGCGCTTTCGATTCCGGCCTTTTTTTCGCCGAGAAAACCACGACCGTCGCGCCGCCCGAGATCGGGCTCGGGTCCGCGTGGAAGGGATGCAGGCCGAAGCGCTCGAGCACGACCGAAATCGAGCGGACGCCGAAGTAGCAGAGATGCTCGTGGTAGATCGAGTCGTACTGCAGGCCTTCCAAGATCGAGACCGCCGAGTGGTACTCGAGCGCGCCGACGCCGTCCGGCCCCAGCGCGACGCGGAAGCCGTCGATAAAGCCGTCCAAGTCCTGCGCGTGCGCGACGACGTTGCGGGCGAAAATCAGTTTCGGGCGGCCGACCTCGGCCAAGAATTCCTGCGCGACCGCGGCGTCCCAGTAGCGCGCCCACGTCGGCACGCCCGCGTCCAACGCCTGGGCGACGACGTTTTGGGCCGGGTCGACGCCGTGCACGCGCCAGCCCTTCGCCGCGAACGGCTTAAGAAAGGTGCCGTCGTTGGACGCGACCTCGAGCACGAGGTCGTGCTGCTTGAGGCCGGCGGTCTTGGCGGCGCGGTCGCAAAACGTCTCGGCGAACGCGCGGGCCGACGACGAGGTGCCCGTCACCCAGAAGTAGCGGTCGAAGAGGACGTGGCGGTCGACGGTCTCGCGCAGCTGCACGAGACGGCACGACGGGCAGACGGCCACGGTGAGCGGATATCTCGCCTCGCGCTCGGCGGCCTTCCGCTTGAGGCCGTTGGCGAGCGGCTGGCGCCCCAAGTTCAGGACGTTTTTGAGGCCCGCCTTGCCGCAGGCCCGGCAGCGCGTCGTCGTCTGGCAGCTCAATTGACGAGTTTTCGGTCGAGCTGGTCGCGCCAATAAGCCAGGGTCTCGTCTAAGATCGTCTCGAAGGAGAGCTTCGGCTTCCAGCCGGTGCGCTTCACGAACTTCGAGGCGTCGCAGATGAGGCGCGGCACCTGCGTCGGCCGCACGTAGCGCTTATCCTGCTCCCAACGGATGCCCTTCGTCGTCGATTTCGCGATCAGCTTCTCGAGCGCCTGCCGGAAGGTGTGGACCTGGCTCTTCGCCTCGGAGCCGACGAGGTAGAGCTCGCCGGGCGCGCATTT
>JACRDR010000114.1 GCA_016212845.1 Elusimicrobiota bacterium | reverse complement strand
GTTCGAGATCTGCGCGAGCCGGTAGACGTTGGCCTCTCGCGCGCGGTAGTCGCCGCCCTTGACCGTGTCGTAGAACAGCCGCCAGATGCTGTCGCCGTCGTTGGGATAGTTCTTGGCCGCGTTGATGCCGCCCTGCGCCGCGATCGAGTGCGCGCGCCGGGGCGAGTCCTGCAGGCAGAAGATCTTGACGTTGTAGCCGAGCTCGGCGAGCGAGGCCGCCGCGGACGCGCCGGCGAGGCCGGTGCCGACGACGAGCACCTCGTATTTGCGCTTGTTGGCCGGGTTGACGAGCTTCAGCTCGAAGCGGTGCTTGTCCCACTTCTCCTGAATCGGACCCGAGGGGACGGCGGAGTTCAGCTTCAAAGAGTCGGCCATCAGCGTCCTCCCGCGAGCCAGCAAGCCCAGAAAGCGATCGCCCCGAAGCCGCCGGCGACCGCGATCGCGAAAATGACCCCGCCTTTTTGAATGACCGGAGTGATGCGCGGATTCTCGACGCCGAGCGTCTTCGCCGCCGCCTGCGCGCCGTGGCTCAGGTGGAGGCCGAGCGCGACCATCGCGACGAGGTAGAAGATCGCGTAGCCGGGGTTCGCGAACTGCCCCATCACGTGCTTGTAGAGGCCCTCGGTCCCGTGGTCCACGAAGCGCATCGTCTTAAGATGGACGATCAGGAAGGCGAGGACGGCGAGGCCCGTCCACATCATCGTGGCGGACCCGATGGTGCGGCCGCCGGCCCACTCGGAGACCTGGTAGCCGACGGGGCGCGCCTGCTTGTTCTCCCAGCGCACGCGAAGCGCGACGAGGATGTGCAGCGCGAAGAGGACGACCAGCCCGATCTCGGCGACCGGCAGGAGGAGGTTCGCCTCGAGCGCCTCGGCGTAGTGGTTGAAGAGCTCGGGGCCGCCCCAGAGGAGGAGGTTGCCGGCGAGATGCGAGATCAAGAAGACGCACAAGAAAAGGCCGGCCAGCGCGACCTGGACCTTTTTACCGATCGAAGACGTCAAGATTCGGCAGCAACATTCCATTGGCGGAATATATCAATTAGCACCAATGCGCTAGTTGATCTTGATCAATAATGGTTTTCCCTACCTACCGCGACGACGGGCGCGTTTGGTATGATCGTCGACGACATGACCGCGACCAAGGTACCGCTGCTCGATCTGAAGGCGCATCACAAGGACATCCGCGAGGAGCTCGTGGCGGCGGTCACCCGCGTGCTCGACAGCGGCGCCTACATCCTTTCCGATGAGGTAACGAAGCTCGAGCAGGGCGTCGCCGCTTACTGCGGCGCGCGCTTCGCGATCGGAGTGTCCTCGGGCACCGACGCGCTCTTGGCCGCCCTCATGGCCCTCGATTTGAAGCCGGGCGACGAGGTCGTCACCACCGCGTTCTCCTTTTTCGCCACGGCGGGCACCATCGCCCGCACCGGCGCCAAGCCCGTGTTCGTCGACATCGAGCCGGCGAGCTTCAACATTTCGCCCAAGGCGATCGAGAAGGCGATCACGCCGAAGACGAAATGCATCGTTCCCGTCCACCTGTACGGACAGTCCGCCGACATGGACCCGATCCTGGCGATCGCGAAAGCCCGCGGCGTCGCCGTGGTCGAGGACGCCGCGCAGGCGATCGGCGCCCGCTACTTGGGCGGCAAGCAGGCCGGCACGATGGGCCAGCTCGGCTGCCTCTCCTTTTTCCCGACGAAGAACCTCGGCGCCGCGGGCGACGCGGGCATGGTGCTGACCAACGACCCCGCGCTCGCCGAAAAGGTGCGGATGATCCGCGTCCACGGCTCGCAGCCCAAGTACTACCACAAGCTCGTCGGCGGAAACTTCCGCATCGACTCGCTGCAGGCGGCGATCCTCAACGTGAAGCTGCCTCGATTGGACCGCTGGACCGAGGCGCGGCGCGCCAACGCGGCCCGCTACGCGTCCTTGTTCGAGAAGAAGGGCCTGGGCTCCAAGGTGAGCCTGCCCAAGGCCGTGTGGGCGGGAAAGGGTCTCACGTTCGACCACATCTACCACCAGTTCGTGCTGCGCGTCGCCGACCGGGACGCCCTGCGCGAGCATCTCACAAAGGCCGGCATCGCCAGCGAGGTCTACTACCCGCTCCCGCTGCACCTGCAGGAGTGCTTCAAGGGCCTCGGCTACAAGCCGGGCTCGCTCCCGGAGTCGGAAAGGGCGGCGAAAGAAACGATCGCGCTGCCGATCTACCCCGAACTCACGGGCGACCAGCAAGCCGCCGTAGTCGATGCGATCACCGCTTTTTATTAGAACGGCCTGAGGCCGCGAAGGACCTACGAGGGTCTGGGCCGCTCGGCCCTTCCGCGCCTGCTTACCTAGGAATACACTGAAGGGACGTCTGTAGCCTGGGGAATCGGCCCCGGGGCATCCACGATCCGGCCTCAACCGGATGAGACCAGGGGAAACGGACGCGCATGGTCCATTTCTTCCTGGCTGCCTACCTCATAACACCCCTCGCCGCATGGGCGAGTTCAGCGGACTACCTGCCCGCCAAGGCTGACGTTTCCGCCTCGAGCGGCGCCGTTCAACTCAGCCTGCGGATTTACGAGACCCACGTTTCGTCGACCGAGGGACTCTGGTACCAGATCGAGGTCAAGAACCTCGGAAGCGAGCCCCTGCTCATCATGGACCGCGTCTTCTTCGACCCGGGCCACATGCACACTGAGGCCGCAAACAGAGCGGTTTCGACTTTCCTCGAGATCACGGATGCGGCCGGCAGGCGTGTCCCTACGGGGTGGCCCTTGATGCCGGATCCCCAAGAAGCGGCCAACGAGCCGTGGCCTCCGGAGCCCTATATCCAACGCACCCCTGAAATGCAAGCTCTCAAGAGCAAATGGCAGTCCGAGGGCGTTTCGGAGGAAGAGATCACACGAAGGCTTATCAAACGCCAGGGCGACCTGAACTATCGGGCAGAGAGAGAGTCGCGGCCAAGAAGAGCACTTCAGAAGGGAGAGTCGATCGTTACTCCGCCCTGGTTCAACCACGGCTTCTCCTATACTTCTCAGACGTTCGAGCGAGACAAGCGACCGAGAGGGCAGTTTGCTGAAGCGAACTATTTTTCCTGGCGGGGCCCCGGCGCCTACCGCGTCCGAGCCGTATACGAGCACGCACCCATGTCGCATAAGAGCGCTCCCTTTCCAGGCAGAGTGAAGGTGCGCACGCCCTGGATCACGGTAAACGTAAGGTGAGACAAGTCTCCGCACTTATCCTGTTGGTAGTACTCATCAAGCCGGCATCGGCCGTACATCCTGCGTCAACGGATGACGAGGCAACGATCAACGATTTGATCAGTCGAGGCGCGAAGGAAGACCGAAGACTCTTAGATGAAGAACAGAACCTCGGGGACATGCAGCGCCGGAAATGCCCCGAACACAGGCTCGCCCGCAGACGCCCGACTCAGGTCGGTTTTGGGATCCGGTAATAGGGGGCTGGGTCCGGACCGTCAAGCCGGACTAGTCCCTTTCCGCGCTAGAGGTTCGTCGTGACCAGCGTCTCCGTGCTCTGCACCCCGTGGATACCGCGCACCTCCCGCACGATCAGGCCGCTGAGCTTGTCGATCGTGTCCGCCTCGGCCGACAGCACCGCGTCCCAGTGTCCGAAGGTCAGGTAGACGTCGTTGACGCCCTTGATGCTGCGAATCTGAGTGAGCGCCTTCTGCTCGAGTCCGGCCACGAGCCGGCATAGGACGAACGCTTTCATCACAACCTCCGGTTCCAATCGTCGGTGAAGTACCGCTCCGAGCGCAGGCTGTCCGCGGCGGACTGCGTCGGTTCATCCACTTCCTTCGGCATCAGGGCCGCCTGCCACTCGAGGCTCACGCCGTCGAGGATCGCTTTGCGCAGGCGGTCGGGCGGGACGAAAAATCCTTCGGGCCGCAGAGAGCCCTGGTAGAGGCCGACGCCGCGCTTGCGGCGCAGCGCGCCTCCAAGAAACTTCCGGCCGTCCTCGTGGACGAGGTCCATCGGAGACGGCTCAGTGAAGCAGTCGGCGGGGCGCGCGGGCGCGCAGGAGCCCGGCGACCACAGCCGGGACGGGATGCCCTGCCCCTTCAGCCCGAGATGGATGCCGCGATGCAGGTCCTTGTAAACCAAGGAAGGCGACGCGAGCTTGCTCCAGGGGAAGATAAGGGAAAACGTGACGTCGCGGTCATGCATCACGAGGCCGCCGGCGGTCGGTCGGCGCACGACGGGAAAGCTCAGAACGTGGTCGCGCGCGCGAAGGCTCGCGACCGCCTCGTCGTAGCGCTGCATGAAGCCGAAAGTCGCGCCGTGGGGCCGCTCCGGCGGATGCGGACCGCCGGGCCACTCGTAGAAACGCAGGACGAGCGCCTCCTCGTTCGAGGAGTCGAGTACCGTCTCGTCGAGCGCCATCTGCCCGAAGACATCGAGCGCGGGGGCCTTTAGGAGCGTTCCGACCATCGCGCCCGAAGTATAAGGGGCGAGCCCCGAGACGGCAAGGCGCGGCCGAACTCGAACGGAACTCGAAAAAGGGGACCGTCCCCTTAGCTACAGGAGCACTGGAAGTTGCGGTCGCCCCATGGGTTGTCGATGCGGCCCACCGGCGGCCAGTACTTCCGGCCCCGGAGCCACGCGACGGGGAAGGCGGCGCGCTCGCGCGAGTAGGAGCGCTTCCAGTCGTCGGCGCACACGATCTCGGCCGTGTGCGGCGCGTTCTTCAACAAATTGTCGGTGCGCGGGGACTTGCCGCTTTCGATCTCGCGGATCTCCTCGCGGATTTGGGTCATCGCCTCGCAGAAGCGGTCGAGCTCGGCCAGGTCTTCGCTCTCCGTCGGCTCCACCATCAGGGTGCCGACGACCGGGAAAGAGACGGTCGGCGCGTGGAAGCCGTAATCCATGAGCCGCTTCGCCACGTCTTCCACCTGCACGTCGGCGGCCTTGAGGTGCCGCAGTTCGAGAATGCACTCGTGGGCGACGAAACCCGCCTTTCCTTTATAGAGGACCGGGTAGAGTTCGCCCAGCTTCTTCGCCACGTAGTTCGCGTTGAGGATCGCGATGAGCGTCGCCTGCTTGAGACCCTCGCCGCCCATCATCGCGATGTACATCCACGAAATGACAAGGATCGAAGGGCTGCCCCACGGCGCCGCGGAGACGGGGCCGACGTCGCCCCCCACCGGGACGACCGGGTGCGAAGGCAAGTGCGGCGAGAGGTGCTTCGCCACGCCGATCGGGCCCATGCCGGGGCCGCCGCCGCCGTGCGGAATGCAGAAAGTCTTGTGCAGGTTCAGGTGGCAGACGTCCGCGCCGATGTCGCCGGGGCGGCACAGGCCGACCTGCGCGTTCATGTTCGCGCCGTCCATGTACACCAGCCCGCCGTTGTCGTGCACGATCCGGCAAATCTCTTTGATTCCTTCCTCGAACACGCCATGCGTGGACGGATACGTGACCATCAAAGCCGCGAGGTCCTTCGCGTGCTCGCCGGCCTTCTTCTTCAGGTCCGCCAAGTCGATGTCCCCGTCCTCTAGGCACGCGACGGCGACGATCGTCATGCCGGCCAGCGCCGCGGACGCGGGGTTGGTGCCGTGCGCGGAGTCGGGGATCACCACCCTGCGCCGCTGTGTCTCTCCCCGGGCGTCGAAGTACGCCTTGATCAGCAGCAGCCCGGTGAGCTCGCCGTGGGCGCCGGCGGCCG
>JACRDR010000113.1 GCA_016212845.1 Elusimicrobiota bacterium | reverse complement strand
GGGGTCCGCATGGCCCTCCCAGCTTAGGCCGCGAGGGCCTAGGCGAAGAGGGTCCGAGGGCCTAGACGAAAGGTGACCGAAGGACCTAGAAGGCCTGGAAGACCTTGTAGGTGATCGCCGAAACGAGCGCGGAGGCCGGGATCGTCATGATCCACGCCCACACGATGCGGCCGCCGACGTCCCACTTCACCGCCGACATGCGCCGCAGCGAGCCCACGCCCATGATCGCGCCGGTGATCGTGTGCGTCGTGCTCACCGGCACGCCGAGCGCGGAGGCGAGGTACAGGGTCATCGCGCCGCCCGTCTCCGCCGCGAAGCCGTCGAAGGGCCGGAGCTTCGCGACGCGCTGGCCCATCGTCTTCACGATGCGCCAGCCTCCGAACAGCGTGCCCACGCCCATCGCGGCGTGGCAGGACAGCACGACCCAGGTCGGAACGTGGAACTCGGGGCCGAGCTTGCCGGCGGAGAACAGGAGCACGGCGATGATGCCCATCGTCTTCTGCGCGTCGTTGCCGCCGTGGCCGAGGCTGTAAAGGGAGGCGGAAAGGAGCTGGCCCTTCCGGAACCAGTGGTCCACCTTGCCCGGGCTCGAGTTCCGGCAGATCCAGTACATCGCGATCCCGATGATGGAGCCCATCGTCATGCCGAGGAAAGGCGCGAGGATCATGAACAAGAGCGTCTTCTTGATGCCGGCCCAGACCAGGGCCTCGGAGCCGACCTTCACGAGCGCTGCGCCGATGAACCCGCCGATCAGCGCGTGCGAGGAGCTGGTGGGAAGTCCCCAGTACCACGTCAGCAGGTCCCAGACGCAGGCGCCCATGAGCGTGGCGCCGATGATCGCGTTGTCGACGATCTTCGGGTCGACGATGCCCTTGCCGATCGTGTTCGCCACGTGCAGGTCGAAGCACAGGAAGGCGATGAAGTTGAAGAACGCCGCCCAGAGCACCGCGGAGCGCGGCGAGAGCACGCGCGTGGAGACGACCGTCGCGATCGAATTCGCCGAGTCGTGGAACCCGTTGATGAAGTCGAACGCCAGGGCCAGTATGATCAGGCCGATGAGTTGCGGTTCCACGTCAGCTCTGCTTTACCAGGATCGACTCGATCGTGTTGGCGACGTCCTCGCACTTATCGATCGCTTCCTCGATCGCCTCGAAGATCTCCTTCCACTTGATGACGTGGAGCGGATCGGGCTTGCCCTCGAAGAGGCGTCCCACCGCGTGGGCGAGCGCCTGGTCGCCGGCGTTCTCGAGACGGTTGATCTCGATGCAGTAGTCGAGCAGGCGGCGCGGGTTGGAGAGGTCCTTCAGCTCCTTGATCGCCCGCTGCACGTTCTCGGTCGCCTGATGCAGGATGTCGGCGAGCTCCACCATGTCCTGGGGAACCTCGGTGATCTTAAACAGCTTCATGCGGATCGAGACCGACTGCGCGAGGTCGACGACGTCGTCGAGCTCGCTGGCGAGCGCGTGGATGTCCTCGCGGTCGAAGGGGGTGATGAAGGACCGGTTGAGCTTATCGATGATCTCGTGCGTCGTGATTAACGCCTCGTGCTCGACGTCGGGGGGCCTCTCGATTAAAGGGGAGTCGGCGCTCCACTTCTGGCAGAGCTCTTTGAAGAGGCGCGTCGCCTCCACGTTGTGCGCGGCTTGCGCTTCGAAGAAGTCGAAGAACTTCTCTTCCTTGGGCATCAGACTGAGGGCCATGTTTTTCTCCTAGAAGTTCACCTGCAGGTCGAGTTGAAAGCGGTTTTCGTCGGCGGCGGTGGGTTGGAGCCCGAAATCGATCACCTTCGTGGCGAAGGCTTTGGCGCGCGCGCTCATCCAGTCGCGGATCGCGTACGTGAGCCAGCCGATGCCGCCCACGCGGTTGGTGCCGCCGGGGCCGAAGTCGGAGTCGGAAACGTCGGCGACCGTCACGTCGGTTTGCGCGTACTTCTTGAAGAGGCCGAGCTCCCAGTCGCCCTGCTTCTTGATCCGCCCGAGGACGGCGCCGAACTGGTAGCCGTCGCGGGCCGCGGGGCCGGAGAGCGGGTTGCCGACGGCGGCCGGCAGGGCCAATCCGTCGCGGTCGCCCCGGGCGCGGAAGTTGCGGGCGAGCGTCGCTTGGAGACGCCAGGGATGATGGAGGGACGTGCCAGAGAGCTCGCTCGTCCATTCGCCGACGCCGAAGCGGTTGAGGAGCAGGGTCCCGGCCGCGTTGCGCCGGTTGCCCTCGTTGAAGCCGACCTGGCCGAAGGTATCGCGGTTTTCGTCGGACCACTTGTGATAGGCGGCCGCGGTCCGAAAGCGGAGCTCCTTCGGGAGCTTCGCCTCGAAGCCGGCCTGCTGGGAGAACGCCCACTGGTTGCGGGCGCTGTTGGCGTGCTCGCCGGCGGAGAGCTGCATCGCGTTGGCGAAGAGGGAGACGCCGAAGGGCGCCTGCCACTCCACCGACTCCTGCACGCTTTCCGGGTTGAAGTCGTCGTCGAAGATCAGGTCGGAGGAGTAGACGCGCCACATCCAATTCGTGCACTTGCCGCCGCCCAGGCGGACCATCAGGTTGTCGGCCAGGTGCGGCATCCAGCGGATGTAGGCCTGGTCGACGAAGATCTGCTTTTGGCTGGAGAGGTTGGAGAAAGTCTGGTTGTTGGAGAACTGCTCGCCGGTGCCGGCGCCGAGCCGGACGGCGGCGAACACCTGGTCCGGGAACTCCATCTCGAAGCCGGCGCGCAGACGGTAGCGGGCGCGGCTGCGATCGTTGTTGTGAACGGTCTTTCGCGACTGGTAATCCTCGCGGACACGAATATCGCCGGCGAACTTCAGGGACTTCAGCTGAGGGGAGAGCTTTAGTACGTCTCCGGCGCCTTCAGCGGAGGCGGCTCCGGCGCAGATGAGCAGTACGAGAAGCGGTGCGAACCGGATCACAGGATCGAGATGATAGCATCTCTTAGACCGACACGTGCTTGTGTCGAATGTCCTTGCCGAGGACCATGAAGATCACGTCCTCGGCGATGTTCGTCGCGTGGTCGGCCACGCGCTCCAGGTTGCGCGAGATCAGGATTACGTCCATCGCGCGCTGAATCGTGGATGCGTCGGACTGCATCAGGTGGATCAGCTCGTTGAACGTCTGGCTCTTGAGGCGGTCCTCTTCGTCGTCGCGGCGGATGACGTCCTGCGCGAGCGCGGTGTCCTTGCGGGCGAACGCCTCAAGGCTGTCTTTCAACATCGACGCGGCGACCTCGACCATCCGCGGCACGTCGAAGAGCTTCATCGTGGGCTCCTTCAGCAGGAAGAGCCCGGTCTCGGCGATGTTCACCGCCTGGTCGCCGACGCGCTCGAGGTCCGAGTTGATCTTGATCGCCGCCGCGATGAGGCGTAGGTCGCTGGCGGCGGGCTGGTGGAGCGCGATGAGCTTGAGCGCTCGGTCGTCGATCTCGACGTGCAGCTCGTTGACCTCCGACTCCCGCTTCTTCACTTCCTCGGCCAGGGCGGCGTCGCGCTCGACGACCACGCGCACCGCGAGCTGGATCATCTCCTCGGTCAGGCGACCCATGTGCAGGAGGCGCGCGGCGAGGCCGTCGAGGTCTTCGTCGAAGTGTCTTTTCATCGGCTCATCCGAAACGTCCCGTGATGTAGTCTTCCGTCCGCTTGTCGGCCGGCTGCGTGAAGATCTTCTGCGTCTCGTCGTACTCGACGAGCTCGCCCATGAGGAGGAAGGCGGTGCGGTCGGAGACGCGCGCCGCCTGCTGCATGTTGTGGGTGACGATGACCATCGTGAGCGCGCCCTTGAGCTCCAGCAGCGCCTCTTCGATGCGCGCGGTCGCGATCGGGTCGAGAGCCGAGCAGGGCTCGTCGAGCAGGAGCACTCGGGGCTCGACGGCGAGTCCGCGCGCGATGCACAGGCGCTGCTGCTGGCCGCCGGAAAGGCCGACGCCGGGCTTGTCCAGCCGGTCCTTCACCTCGTCCCAAAGCGCCGCTTGGCGCAGGCTCTTCTCCACGCGCTCGGCGATGAGCTTGCGGTCGCGCACGCCGTTCAGTCGGAGCCCCGAGGCGACGTTTTCGAACACGGACATGGTGGGAAAGGGATTCGGGCGCTGGAACACCATGCCGACTTGGCGCCGGAGGTGGACCGGGTCCATTTGGAAGACGTCGTGCCCTTCGAGGCGCACATCGCCGGCGCAGAAGGCGCCGGCGATGATCTCGTGCATCCGGTTGAGGCAGCGGATCAGGGTGGACTTGCCGCAGCCGGACGGCCCGATGATCGCGGTGACGAGTCCGCGCCCGATGTCCATGCGCACGTCCTTGATGACAGGCGCGGCGGCGTAGCCGGCGGAAAGGCCGCGGATCTCGAGCACCGGTGACGACGGCTGTTGCGAGCGGAATTCGGTTTTGGGTTGGATCGAGGGTATGGTCATGGTCGGCATCAGTGTCCTTC
This sequence comes from Elusimicrobiota bacterium, assembly GCA_016212845.1. Taxonomy (GTDB): domain Bacteria; phylum Elusimicrobiota; class Elusimicrobia; order UBA1565; family JACRDR01; genus JACRDR01. The sequence goes on along the minus strand of JACRDR010000113.1, from coordinate 100 downwards.
CTGCGCGGGTCGGAGCCAGAGCCGGCTCGCGACGTTGACGATCAAGACGAAGAGCATGAGGACCAGCGCCGCGGCCCAGGCCTGCTTGTGCCAGTCGTCG
>JACRDR010000007.1 GCA_016212845.1 Elusimicrobiota bacterium | reverse complement strand
GATGAGCGCCAAGAAAGACGCCTTCGCCAACATCGGCGGCTTCCTCGCCTGCAACGACGAGACGCTCTTCGAGAAAGCCAGAGGGTTGTGCGTCCTCTACGAAGGGCTGCACACCTACGGCGGCCTCGCCGGCCGCGATCTCGAGGCGGTCGCCCAGGGCGTCTACGAGTCCGTCGAGCGCGACGAGTGGGTCGCGCACCGGGTGAGCCAGGTCCGCTACCTTTGGGAGAAACTCGACGAGGCCGGCGTCCCGCTGGTCCGCCCTTGGGGCGGCCACGCGGTCTTCCTCGACGCCGCGGGCTTCCTCCCGCACGTCCCGCGCGACCGCTACCCCGCGCAGGCGCTCGCGGCGGCCCTGTATCTCGAAAGCGGCATCCGCGCGATGGAGCGCGGCGCGGTCTCGGCGGGCCGCGACCCCGAGGGGCACGAGCATTTCCCGGAGCTGGAAGCGGTACGCCTGACCCTGCCCCGGCGCGTCTACACCCAGAGCCATCTCGACTACGTGGCGGCGTCGGTGATCCGGCTCTACGAGCGCCGCGGCGAGATCCGGGGGCTGAAGATGACCTACGAGCCGAAGCTCCTTCGGTTCTTCCAGGCGCGCTTCGAGCCCGAGGCGGCGGCGGTTCTGGCGGCCGGAAAGTAACACGGCCCGAAGGTCCCGGGTCCGGCCTGCCCTAAGGACACCTTCCCGCCGGGCGCTCCTCCGGTATTATCGGGCTATGACCCGGTCTGTCTTCCTCGCCCTACTGCTCTCCGTCCCTCACTTCGCTCAAGCCCACTCGACGCCTCCCGCCGAGACGCCGAAGCCGAAGGCCAGCTGCCCTTGCGACCAGGCGTATTTTAAGCCGCTCACCGAGAAGGGCAAGGCCGCGGCGGAGTATTGGCAGGCTCGCCGTCATCTCAAGTCGGCGACCGCGGTGTCCGGAACGTTCTTGCTGCTCGCCCTCGCCTTCCGCGACGGCAACACGGTGCGCGAGGCCGAGGAATCCTACAACAAGGCGGCTTCCGAGCTGGCGATCGCCCGCGACCGGGCCGAAGCCCTCGGCGCGGTCAAGGTTACGGGCGGCGACATCGAAGGGACGATCGAGTTCAAGATCGTCGAGGGCGTCGACTATACCGTCACGCCCAACAAGAAGTAGTCAGCGCTTCCACTCGTCGGTCGTCTGGTTGAGGCCCATCAGGTCGCCCAGGTGGTCGAGCACAAACGTGGGCGCCGTCGCCCGCAGCATCGGCAGCCAGCGCACGATCCACGGCTCCCGCACGTAGAGCTCCTCCGCCTCGACGCCGCGAAAAATCCGGTCCGCGAGCTGCGCCGGCGTCAGCCACGGCAACAGGAACGGCGGCTTCACGCCGTCGAACATCGGCGTGCGCACGAAGCCCGGGCAGACGATGCTCATCTTCACGCCGAGCCGCCCGCGACGGCGGAGCTCCAGCCGCAGGGACTCGGCGAGCCCGATGACGGCGTGCTTCGTCGCGGTGTAGGCGGCCAGGCCCGGCACGCCGACGAAGGACGAGGCCGAGGCCATGAAGACGATGTGCCCCTTCCCTTTGCGCTCCATCGGCGGGACGAACGACCGCAGGCACCAAAGCAGGGACTCCAGGTTGACGCGCACCGTCGAGCGCAGCCGCCCCTCGTCCATCTCGAGCAGGTCGCCGGGGTACGCGACGCCGGCGTTCACGTCGAGGACGTCGATCTCCCAGCCGTCGGCCGAGAGCTTGGCCGATTCGTCGTGCACGGCGGCGGGATCGGTGACGTCGAGCGCGGCGTAGCGCACGGGCCCGAGCGCTTTCAATTCGGAGGCCGCGTCCTCGAGCGCGGGGACGTCGCGGTCCCAAAGCACGACCCGGGAGCCGCCGGCCAAGAAGCGGCGCGCGACCGCGCGGCCGATGCCGCCCGCGCCTCCGGTGATCAGTGACGTCGCGCCGCGGAGCCTCATGCCCGCCGATTATACTAGGTGCGGCGCGGAAAGAGGCTGTAGTAGAGGTTGACCGCCGCGCCGAGCGTCGTCATCGCGTTGAGCGACGAGAAGACCGTGTCGTGCATCAGGAACGCGTACGTCGTCAAGGACAGGCTGCCCACGGCGGCCAGCGAGAGAAAGGTCCGGTTCACTTCGCAGCGCCCGGCCCGGGCCGTGTCCACGCACTGAGGAATCCACGCCAGCGCGAACGCGACGAGGCCGACGTAGCCGACCCAGCGCGGATCCATCAACGCGCTCCCCGGCCGTGCGGACGCTCGAAACGGTCGCAGGCCTGCCGCCACGCCACCGGCCCGTCGATGCGGGAGTTCGTGGAGCGGCACCAATAGGCGCTGCCGGCCTCGATCGAGACGCGTACGGAGAGCCACGCGCACTCCATGCACCAGTCCCTGTTCGTCTTGACCATAAGGCCTCCCCCCTCGAGGTATCGCAACAACCATGCCTCGATTCCGGCCGGTTCGTTGCAAGAGCTGGAGAGGCGATGCCACATCCAGGCGGACATCCGGGCTCGGTGGACTTCGATCAGGCGCCCTTTCTGGTCATTTGGGAGACGACCCGCTCGTGCGGCCTTTCCTGCCGGCACTGTCGCGCCTCGGCGATCTTGGGCCGCGATCCCGGGGAGCTGAGCACCCAGGAAGGGATCGCCCTCATGAAGGACGTCGCCTCCATGGGCACCCCGATCTTCATCCTGTCCGGCGGCGACCCGCTCAACCGCCCCGACCTCGAGCAGCTCGTGCGCGGCGGCAAGGACGCGGGACTTCGGATCGGCACGATCCCGGCCGCCACCGAGAACCTCACGCGCGAGCGGATCTTCCAGCTGAAAGACGCCGGCATCGACCAGATCGCCTTCTCGCTCGACGGCCCCAACGCCGCCCTGCACGACGGGTTCCGGCGGGTCCCCGGCTCGTTCGAGCGCACCCTCGAGGGCGCCTCCTACGTCCGCGAGGCGAAGATCCCGCTGCAGATCAACACCGTGCTCGCGGCGTGGAACTTCCGCTATCTCGAGGAGATGGTCAAGCTCGTGACGAAGCTGGAAGCGGTCTTCTGGGAAGTATTCTTCCTCATTCCGATCGGACGGGGCGCCGAGCTCACCTCGATTACGCCCGACCAGTTCGAGGACGCCTTCGAGCGGCTTCATCGCCTCAACGCGGAGACCGACTGCGTCATCAAGCTGACCGAGGCGCCGCACTACCGCCGCTTCGTCGTGCAGAAGGAGGCGTCCTCCGGCAAGACGGGCAAGGAGCGCGCTGACCGCATTCGCCACATCCTCGCCCGGCCGAGGGGCGTGGGCGGCGCGATGGGGCTCTCGCCCCAAGCGGTGAACGCGGGCAAGGGCTTCGCCTTCGTCGACTATTTGGGCAACGTCTGCCCCTCGGGCTTCCTGCCCACGCCGGCCGGCAACATTCGCCACACGCCGCTGTCGAAGCTCTACCGCGAGTCTCCGCTGTTCGTGACGCTGCGCAACCCGGATATCCTCAAGGGGAAGTGCGGCCGCTGCGAGTTCGCGCGGATGTGCGCGGGCTCGCGAGCGCGCGCCTGGGCGGTCACCGGCGACATGCTGGCCTCCGACCCGTACTGCGTGTACGAACCGCAGGCGGCGTCTTAGCCGCGGCGTAAACGAGACTTTCCCGCCGCGCCGAATCCCGAAAAGCCAAGCCCGCGCCTGACGAATCTTGTCGAGGGCCCGAACGCCCATCCGCAAGGTGCCTAACGTCCCAGCAAGATCGGCGGGCGAGAGCGCATCCTATCGCCATGCGGCTATCCCGGCGGTCGCTCGCGGCGGCCATCCTCCTGGCCGCCGCGCCTGTCTCCGCCCAGCAAGCGGTGGAGCGGGCCCGCGCGGCGCTCGAGCAGCCGCCGGCGGTCTTCTGGGACGGCGAAGCGAGCCGCCCCTCACTCTTCGGTCCGGTCTCGGCCGCCCCGTCCTACGCCCCTCGCGCCGCCGTCCACGCCGCCGCCGTCCCCGCGATCCGCCGCGTCGTGGAGGTCCCGCGTCCTCCGGCCGCTCCCCGGGCCTCCGGCTTCGGCGAGCGTCATCCGACGCTGGCCCCTCTCCTCGCCGGCCTGCTCGACGCGTTCCGCCAGCAGTTCGCGACGGTCGAGGGGATCACGCAGAACCTGCTTTGGATCCTCATCAGCATCCTTCTCACCGCCCTTTCGGGCTTCGGCGCGATCGCCCGGATCGTCGCGAGCGTCGCCTCGCTCGCCGTGACGGGCTGGATGCTATGGCCGATCTTCCGGCAGGGTTACGACGCGGTCAAGAGACTCCGGAAGGCGTCCGACGGCTCCCCGGAACGCTATGGCGCGCTCTTCGATCTGGGAGTGGCCGGCGGCACGCTTCTAATCCTCGCTCTGCTCACCGCCGCCGGGTGGGCGATCGGCAAATCGAGCGCGGGCAAGCGGTTCGTCTCGGGACTGGACCGCGTGCTCGAGACGGGAGCGTCGAGGCTCGGGCTGCCCAGCACGCCCCTGGCGGAGAGCCCGTCGGGAGCGCTGTCGGGGATCCTCAACAACGTCAACGACCCCGTCGGGATCGGCGCGCGAGGCCGCGGACTGGCGTCACCCCACTCGGGGGACGCCCACCCGGACTAGAACGCCGGCCGCCGCTTCGAGCCGGGTAAGAGACGGCGGAGATGTTGCGTCTCTGTATTTTCTCTCGAATTCCGAAAACAGAGGTCTCCGCCGATGAAACGATTTCCCAAGACGGCCGCCCTGGCCTGCGCCGCGCTCTTGACGACGTCGTGCACGGGCCGCTACACCGTGCGAAGCGGCTATTACTCGCCCTCGCCGAGACCGGCGCCCGCATCGCCCCCTCGCATCGCGCTCCTGGCGCCCCTGGACTACCCCGAGGTCCTGTCTTGGGGGCTCGTCGTTTGCAACTCGAAGCTCACGGCGGGCCGGGCCTATCTCGACGCGGTGGAGGCGGCTTTGAACTCGGTCTACGGGAAGGTTTCGCGCGCCGGCTCGCTGGCCGGCGCGAAGGGCGCCGACTACGCCGTCGAGGTGGGACCGCTCCCGCACCCGTATCAGCTCCGGTTCCTGGACCCCGACTCCGGACGGCTCGTGGCGGAATTCTCCAGCCCGGGGGACGAGCGATTGGCGCAAGTCGTCTCCCGCGCCAAGAGCAACGGCTTCGGCAACGCGGTGACGATCCTTCTCTTTCCCCTCGCCCTCCCGATGTGCGCCGCCATCATGGGCTCGGAGATGCAGGGAGCCGGACGCTCCTTCGAGAAGGGCTCCTCCGACGCGCTCGAATCGCTCATGCGTTCCATCGCCTCCGACGGCCGGGTGATGCTCTCTCCCAAAGCCAAGCTCCGGCTCGACGAGCTCGAGGCCCGCGGAGACGAGTTCTTGAAGACGGGCGACGCCGCGGCCGCGCTCGGCGCGTTCGCTGACGCCGCGGCTCTCGCCCGCGGCTTGGGGACTCGGGAGCGAACGCTGGCCGTCAAAGCGGCGCGCGCGGCGGGGAAAGGCGGAGCCCCCGCCGTTCCGGAGGAGGCGCGGCGGCTGCTCGCGCGCGGGCAGGCGTACTTCAAGCAAGCGGCGTCCCCCGCGGACTACGCCGCCGCGATCGCCGAGATCGAGCGCGCGCTGGGTCTCGCTCCTTGGTGGGCCTCCGCGCACTTCAACGCCGGTCTCGCTCACGAAGGCGCGGGAAACTGGCGGGAGGCGGCCGGCCATTTCGAGGCGTATCTCGCGGCCTCTCCGGGCGCCGCCGACGCCGCCGAGGTCCGCGGCAAGCTCGCCGAGCTCGAGGTGCGCGCCGAACGCGGCGAGAAGGCCGCCGGCTCGCGATGATCGAGACCGCCCTCGCCCTGGCGCTGGCCGCCGCGCCGGCCGCCGCCCAGGTGCGAGGCGTGGCCCAAAGCTGCGGCTGCTACTGCGGCAAGATGATCCCCGCTCCGTGCACGGAGGCGCAATGCATCGAAGCCTGCGGGGGCGCGCCCGCCGCCAAGGCGGGAGGAGGCGGCCTCACGCCGGCGCAGCAAACGGGAGTAGGGATGATGCAACTGGGCGTCGGCATCCTCCAGCAGGGCTTTCGCGACGCGGAGGAAACCCGCCGCCGGAAGCTCCGCCTCCAAGAGCAGGAGCGTCTTCGGAGACTGGAAGCGGAGCGCCGCCTGGAAGAGGAAAGCGACCGGCTCTTCCGGGAGAAGAAGAACGAACTGCTGAAGCTCGGAGCCGGTGGAGCGACCGGGAGCCTCCAGCCCAAGGACGCCTACGAGGAGGAAGCCGCCCCGGCCAAGGACGAAATCTGGTGCAAGCTCAATCTCATTCACACCCGCAAGCCCGCGCGCCCCATCGAGGACGTCGCCGGCGCCTATCCTGAAGCGCTGGAGCGCTGGCGGAAGAACCGGACGGAGTGGGAGCGGCGCTGCGGTCCCCTCCCCGGCTCGCCCGACCCTCCGGAGGAAGACGAGAAGAGCGCCAAAGAGCGCCGGGACGCCGAATGCGAACGCTGGCTTCGCCGCCGGGAGGCCGCGGGAGGCGAGCGGATGCCGCTCGTGCGCCGCAAGGAACTCGAGAGGCCCGAAGGCTTCGACTCCGAACTCTACGGGCAGCTCTCTAAAGCCGAGATCGACGGCCTCTGGGCGCAAGCCCGGACCCTCGGCACCTCGGTCTTCGTGTGCGGAAGCTACGCGGAGACCGACCTGGGGCTTTCCCGGCGCTACCTCGCGCACCAGCTCCCGGAATGCCGCGAGCGCTTTTTCATCCCCGATTGGCGAAGCGGGCCCGCAGGCTCGAAGCTGGTTTCGGATCTGATCGATCTAGGAACCGGCGACTGCGATGTGATGACGCTCTCGCCGCACGTGTCTCCCGAGCGGGCGCTCGAGAGCGTGTGCGGCGCCGTATTTCCGAAGGCGACGCGGCCGGACGCCGGCTACCAGAAGCGCTACCGGGACCGGGACGCGCTGAAGGGCTCCGGGTGCCTCGAATTCGCTCCGGGCGCCCAAACGCCGGAGCGGCACCGGGGACGCTGGCAGTAAGGCCTACGCCAGAGCCTGCCGGCTCTTCCAGCGATCGGGCGGAACGATCGCCAGGCTCATCACCGCGAGCTGCGAGAAGACGAAGAGGCCCAGCCACGCGACCGCGCCCTCCATGAAGCCGTAGGAGTGCAGGCCGATCCCGAGCATATTCACGCCGAACCACGAGAGCGCCGTGACGACGTTGCCGAAGACCGCCATCGCCATCACCCCGCGCTCGCGGACGTAGCCGCCCCAGCGGCAATGCAGGACGATCGCGAGCCACAGCACGATCAGGAGCGCGCCGTTTTCCTTCGGGTCCCAGCCCCAGAACCGGCCCCACGACTGGTCGGCCCAGATGCCGCCGAGCACGGTGCCCAGGAAGCTGAAGAGCAGGCTGAGGCAGATCGCGAAGTACGTCATCGACGAGAGTCTCTTGGCGGACTCCTTGTCGAGGCTCTTGGTCAGGACGCCGCGCACCAGATAGACGTGGGCGAGCGTCCCGGCCAGGAACGCCGCGCCGTAGCCGACCGTGATCGACACGACGTGGGTCGCCAGCCAGAAGTTCGAGTCGAGCACCGCGCGCATCATTTCCATCGTGTCGCCCTGGGTCGCCAGGTGATGCGCGATGATCAGCGTGCAGAAGCCCAGGACGGAAGCGGCGATCGCCGCGAGTCCGCCGCCCGAGCGCTTCTCCTGCCACAGGCCGACGAGACCGCCGACCCAGCCGACGAAGACCGCGGACGAGTACAGGTTCGTGACCGGCGGCCGCCCTTCGAGCCACATGCGCGCCAATAGTCCCGCGGAGTGGATCGCCACCGCGCCCGCGAGCGCCGCGTAGCCCGCCCGCTCGAGTCCCTTTCGTTGGGTGAACCACGAAGCGACGACGAGCAGGGCGGAAATCAAGTACAGCGCCATGCCGAGCGTGAACGGCTGGGCGCGCTGGAAGCCCGCCTCCCAGCGGGAACGGCGGGCCGACGGCATCGGAGCCACGCCCTCTTCATGAAGGCGCAGCGCCTCCCCGAAAGCGGCACGGTCCTGCGCCCGCCACGCGTCGGCCAATCGAGCCAAGAGCGGGGCGGCCGGATGCAGCGCGCTCGAATGGGCGTCGAGCAGGGCTTGCCCCATGCTGGTCCACTCGTCGGGCTTCGACGACGACAGCGGCGGCAGCGGCCGGAACATCGCCGCGTCCGCCATGAACGAAAACCCGGCGAGTCGCTCCTGCGAAGTCGCCCGGGCCGACGCGCCGCCCGCGGGCGCCTCGACCTCGGCCGTGAAGTTCTCGGCCTGCGCCGGACGCAGGGTGTTCTTCATCCGCTGATAGATCGTGAGACGCTGAAAGAGGTTGAGCGCGGCGGCCTGCACGCGGGTGCGGTCGCGCGACTCGAGGCTCTCGGCCTCGGAGACCATGCGTTCGAGCTTCTCGAAGCCCGGCTTGAGCTTCGTGAACGCGTAGTAGCGTCCGTCGGGCTCGCCCGCGCCGAGCGCGGCGAGGAGTTCCGGGTCGTCGACGCGGAAGGCCTTGTACTCGTCGGCCTTCTCCGGGAGCGCGAGCACGTCGAGCAGCCATTCCGCGGGAAGCAGTTCGCGCTTCCCGTGGCGGATCGACTGCTTGCCCCGGATCGAGAGCAGGGTGGAGCGGGCGACGGACTCCAGCGGCTTCACGCGCCCCTCGTGCAGCACCGGCAGTTCCGCGAAGCGGGCGACGTCGGAGCCGGCCGAGCGGCCTCCGAACGCGGCCAAGCCCGCCGCGAGCGCGAGCGCCCCGGCGGCGCCCTTGCGTCCAAGAGCCTTCATGCGGTCCTCCCGCCCGGCGCGAAGCGTGCGACGAAATGCGCGAGCAAACCGAGTCCGACCAGCAGGCACGACAGGTACGGCAGCAGCCAGCCGGGATTGCGGACGACCTGGAGCACGGAGACGGTGTCGTTCTGGTCGAAGCCGGCCTGATAGAAAGCCTGGCCGCCGTAGCGCAGCGGCTGGTTCATCGAGATCAGCACGTCGCGGTCTTCCTTGCGCGCCGGATCCGTCAGCCGGACCAGGCTGGAGAAGTGCCGCGGGATGTCGGTCCCGGGATGCAGCTCGCGTGTGAACTTCTTGAGCGTGATCGAGAACGGAAGGTAGCGCCGGCGGTGCCGCAGCGAGAAGCGCCACTCCTTGCCGCCGATCGACAGGCCCTGCTCGGCGCCGAGCGCGGTCGACACGAGCCAGGTCCCGTAGGAGCGGTCTCCGCTCACCGCCTCGACGAACGCCGCGGGTTGGGCGCTCTCGTCGTCGCCCGCGCGGGGGCGCTCCATCACGACGACCTGCGGCCCCACTCCGGCGGTCGCCATCGACGCGGGTCCGCCCTCGCCGGGAGCGCGAGTCTCCAGCGCGGCGTTGGGAAACCAGCGCTTGACGACGAGACGGAACGGCCAGCTCTCGTGCTCGAGCCGCCCTTCCCTCGCCGCGACCCGGTCGGGGATCGAGTAGACCTGGTCAAAGGCGGGATCCGACGCGTCGACGACGGTGAGCTCCACGTCGCGGAAGCTCTCGAGGTAATTCGAGGTCGTGCCCTCGCGGATCGCCATCCGCATGTCCTGCTGAAGGAAGCCGGTCACGAACTCGCCGACGAAGAGAAACGCGAGGCCGAAGTGCACGAGCCAGAGGCCCGCCTTGCGCCGGCTCCACTCGAGCCGGATCCCTTGGGCGACCGCGAGATTGACGAGGAGGACCGCGCCGACGAGTCCGCCGCCCGGAAATACCGGGACGCGCCAGAGCGTGCCCGGGATGTCGGCCCAGACGAGCACGCTGCGGATGTAGGTCTCGACGGCGCCGTAGAGGCCGAGCTTCGCTTGGCCCAGCGTGCAGAGCGTGACGAGCACCATCAGCGACGCGAGGAGCGCGACGGTCAGCTGCAGAGACGCCAGGACGCGAAGCGCGGGCTTCAGCGCAGGCTCTCGAGGAATTTCAGGAACGACGGCTTCGCCGCGCCGGTCGCCTCGGGCGAGCCCGTGAGTTTGAAGAACCATGTTTGCGTGGGTTGGGGCAGGATCGCCCCGACGAGTCCCGATTTACCGTCCGCTCCCGTAAGACTGACGACCAAAACCTTTCCCGCCGCGGACTTCACCGACTGCGAGACCTTCGAGAGCTCCGCGTCGTCGATCGGAGGCAGGCCCAGCTGGCCGCGCCAGCGGTTGACGTTCGGCAGGCCACCGCCGGCCTCTCCCGCGAGATTGATGACCGACAGCTCCGCCTCGCCGGCTTTCGACGGCACGCCGAAGGTCGCGAAGCGCATCCCGCCCGCGGGCTTCGACTTCCAGTCCGCCGGAGCGGCCCACGAGAGCTTGCCCGGCGGAGGCGGCGGCAGGTCGACGCCGGCCTGGGACATGCCCGCCGGAGCGGCCGCCATGGGAGGCATCGAGGGCTCGGGCGCGGCGGTCATCGCCGCCTGGGCGGCCTCTTTCGGGGCCCGGTACACGTCCATCTCCTTGTCTTTGCAGGCGGACGCCCCCAGCATCACGGCGAAGCCGATCAAGAGTCCTCGAGTCATGGCGACGATCCCTCCGGTACGATCGGCCTGCGGCGCGTCGCGCAGCAGGTCCGAGAGCATCAAATTCGCCAGCGCCGCCCGGAGGCCGCGTTCGGCCTCCGTCACCGCTTCGTGCGCGGAGCAGTATCCGTCGCCGCAGGACTTCGCAAAGAGAAAGCAGGGTCTCGGACCGTCGCAGCCGGGAGACGCCGCCTCGATGACCTCGACCACGGGAAGCTCCCGCGGGTCGAACGCCAGGCGATAGCCGCCGCCCGGACCCCGGCGGCCGACGAGCACCCCGTGCCGCAGCAGGCGCCGGAACACCTTCGCCAGGAACTCGCGGGG
>JACRDR010000115.1 GCA_016212845.1 Elusimicrobiota bacterium | reverse complement strand
GTACTCGTTCTTGTCCGGCTGAGCCATCAGCATGCTGGCGGCCGGTCCGCTCTGTTCCTGCGCGCGCCCCGCCCATCCGGGCCAGTCGATGTAGACGACCTGGCCGGAGCAGTGGCCGCTTTCCTCGTCGCAGGCGCGCACGAGGTAGCGTCCCCAGGCGGGATACTTCACTTCGAACTCCCAGGTGCCGCGGCCGTCGCGCGTCGCGATCGTGCCTTCCTGGATCACGGCGACGTCCTCGCCGTTCTCGAAGTTGGGCAGGCCGCCGCCGGATTTCTCCCACCACCACTTCCAGCCGACCTGATAGAGCGCGACCTTCACCCGCCAGACGGAGACGGGCTCCCCGTGCGCGTCCAAGGTCGCGATCGCGACCTTGTGCTTGCGGTCGGTCAGCAGCATGTTCCGCGTCTGGTCCCCTTTCGGAAGCTTCAGGCCCACGTAGCGGCCGTAGGGGTGCAGCAGCTTGCTCTCGCGGGAGATGCTGAAGGCGCCGCTCGGCTCGAACACCCGCGTGGTGAACTGGGCGGAGAGCGCGCCGGGAGAGGGCTGCTCGGTCTCGGCGGGGACCATGAAGTCCGCCCGGCCCGCCGCGTCCAGCGGGCCTTCGAAGATGGAGCGCTGGCCCGAATGGAGCTCGCGCGTGGGATCGTCGAAGACGTGGTCGGTCGAGCGTGAGAACTTCGTCGGGACGGCGGTGAGTTGGAGCCCCACGTCCGCCTTGAGCCCCGCGGCCTTGGCGCCGTGCAGCCATTGGGCCGACAGGTGGGCGGACGCGCCTTCGGCGGACCGATACGGCGCCTCGCCGCCGACGTCGAGCGCCATCTTCAGGCGGTTGGGCATCACCGTTTCGACGCGGACGTCCTTGGAAAACTCGCTGCCGCCCAATTGGACCTTCGCGGTCCAGACGCCCGTGGGCGCGTCCTCGCGCGTCTTGAACGTAAAGCGGTAGAAGTCGCCGACCGGCTTGTTGTTGACAATCGTCTCCACGAGCGCGCCTTTCGGGTCGTAGAGCCGCAGCGTCGCCGGGTGGCCGTCGGCCACCGTGCCTCCTTTGTCCTCGAGCATAAATATCAGGTTCACCTCGTCGCCCGGCCGCCAGACGCCGCGTTCGCCGTGCACGAAGCCCTTGATGCCGTCCTTGATCTCCTCGCCTCCGACGTCGAAGTGCGCGACCGGGAGCGCGGCGCCGTCGGAGACCTTGAGGTAGCCGCGGTCCCCGCCTTTTTGCGCCGCGAGGTAGAACGGCTTGCCGGAGGGCGTGAGCTCGGCGAAGCCCCGCGCGTCGGAGTCCGCGGAGCCGATGGCCTGGTTCTGGAAGTTGAAGGCGGTGATGCGCACCCCCGCCGAAGGCTTGGCGGTTCGAATGTCGGTCGCGACGAGATGCAGCTTTCCGCTCCGGTCCTTCTTGGCGAGGAGTCCGATGTTGGACGCGAGGAAGTTGCGCGAGGCGCGGATGCCGGAGTCCTTTCGGTTAAAGTACGCGTCCTTGCAGGGGTCGTCGCGATCGACCCACTTCGAACCGTCCTCGTTGAGCTCTCCCTCCGCCCACTGCCAGCTCGAGTACTCGTCGGTCTTGAGGTCCTCGCGGCTCACCGGCGGCGGCTCGAGGCCGGGCGGGGGGCCCGCCTTTTCGCCGCAGGCGTAAGCGGAATCCTTGCGGCCCGCCGAAATCGTGAGGCGGAAGAGTCCGCCCGGGTCCTGCTTGGAAAGCTCCCCGGCGTCGAAAAAGTGCCGCTGCCACTGGTCGACGGGGCCCTTCGGCAGGACGATCGTCTTCCGCCACAAGTAGCGGCCGACGCGGTCCAGCTCCTGCTCGCCCTCGAACGTGTTGGTCTGCAGGAACTGGCCGACGTTCTTTCCGTAGATCCGGAACGCGGTCACCTGCACGGAATTCAGGTTCAGCGTCTCGAACGGGATGCTGAGAATCTCGTCGCCCGGAAGGATGGCTCCCTGTCCGGCGAAGCGAAGCTGCGGCTTCTGGCCGGGGAACGCGAGCGTGCGGGACTCCCGCCGTCCGAGCGCGCGGCCCCCGGCGTTCTTCAGCGCGGCTTCCAGAGTCAGGGTTGCGGCGCCCACGACGTGCGACTGCGGAAAGAGCTTGAGCACGCTGCCTTCCACGCGCACGGTGAACGGTCCGGGCTCCAGGTTCACCAGGCCCTTCAAGTCCTGCTCCGGCCGAAGCTGGTCGGAGAAGTAGACGGCGGCGTGCTGGTCGTCGCCCTGCACGGCGCGGACGTCGACTACCTTGAACACTCCGCTCGCGATGAGCTCCACGTCGCGCGACTCGGCGCGCGAGGAATCGATCGCCTTGCCGTCCCAGCGCAAGGTGAGCGCGCGCGCCTTGTCGGCCTTCTTCAGGCCGGAGACGAGGAAGCCGGGTGCGTTCGTGCCGGCCGGGTGCGTCCAGCGGACGGCGGCCTTCTCTCCCTCGAACACGGCCGTGAGCAGGTTTTCGACCGCTCCCGGCTCGTCCGCGTCCGACGTGGTGACGGTCCCGCCGACCTGCCAGTCGTCGTCGCCCGCGCCGCGGACGAGTCCGTCGACGGCGACGGTGTAGTCGCGGGGCATGACTTGAAATGAGAACTCGTAGTCGCCCGCCTTCCGGGGGAGATCCGGCAGCGCGGCGCCCTTCACCCGCGCCACGTAGAACGCGTTCGCCTTCAGGTCGGACTTTGGGACGATCACGACCTCGCGGGCCCCGGAGACGATCGCGTCCCCGTCGATCGAGGGCGAGACGGAAAGCACTCCCTTCGCGGGCTTGCCGTCCTGGTCCGGCGGGAAGACGTCGGATTGGAATCGTAGGAAGACCTTGCTCTTGCGGGAGACGACTCCCGTCGTGTGCGCGGCGATCACGCTCTTCCAGAGCGGCTCCGCTTCCTTCAGTTTGGGCGCGCCTTT
>JACRDR010000110.1 GCA_016212845.1 Elusimicrobiota bacterium | reverse complement strand
GGCGGTCGGTCCCGTGCGCGAGATCGACGGCCGCCCCGGCCCCGCGCTCGCCGCCTTGGGCGACGGCCACGCCGCGGACTCGGCCGTAGAGTGGCGGACGGACGGCGCGATCATCGTGTATCGCGAGCGCTTTCAGGTACGCGTTCTGCGCCGCGTCGAACCCGGCGTCCATCCGGAGGTGGAACTCGGCCGGTTCCTCACGGATCGGGGCTTCGGGCACGCCCGCGTGTTCGCAGGCCATCTCGAACTTCTCTCGCGGCGCGGGCAGAGTTCCGTGCTGGCCACCGCCTACGAGTATCTTCCGGGCGTGCACAGCGGCTGGCGGCACGCGATCGACTCGCTCGGCCGATACTTCGACGCCGTCCTCGCGCGCCGCGCCGCCGTGCCGCTGCCTCCCGTCGAGGGCCTCCTGGCCCTCTCCGGTCGGCCCATGCCGGACGACGCGCGTCAGCTCATCGGACCGTTTCTGCAGGACGCCGAACTGCTGGGCCGCCGGACCGCGGAGCTCCATCTGGTTCTGGGCTCCGGCGTCGAGACCGATCTCGCTCCGGAGCCGTTCACCACGCTGTACCAGCGCGAGCTCTATCAATCGATGCGCACGCTCACACGCCAAGCCTCGGCCCTTCTGTCTCGTCAGCTCCGGCGGCTTCCCGAGGACGCGCGAGTGGAGGCGCAGCGGGTCCTAGACCTGGAGGGCGAGATCCTGCGCAAGTTTCGTTCTGCGCTCTCCACGAAGCTCCAGGCCTCCCGCATCCGCTGCCACGGCGACTACCATCTCGGCTCGGTGCTGTACACGGGCAAGGACTTCGTCGTCCACGGCCTGGAAGGCGACGAGAACAAGGCTTTGGGCCGGCGCCGCATAAAGCGGAGCCCGGTGATGGATCTCGCCGGGATGCGGCGCTCGTTCCACTCCGCGGCGGTCTCCGCGCTCTACGGCCGGGAGCCCGGTCTCGCCGTGCGCCCGCAGGACCGCTCCGCGCTCGAGCCGTGGGCCCAATATTGGAAGCTGTGGGTCTCGGCCGCCTTTCTCAAAGGCTACCGCGACGCCGGGGGGCAGACCCCCTTCGCTCCGAAGCCCGAAGAGTTCGGCCTTTTGTTAAGCTTGTTCGTGCGCGAGCAGGCGGTACGACAGCTCGCCGATGAACTGCGCTTCCGTCCGGACTGGGCTCCTATCGCCCTGTTGGGACTGCCGGCGCTACTGGAGTCGATATGATCTTGGAAGCCGTGCTGCTGACCGCCGCTCTGGCCGCCGACCCCGCGCCGGCCCCGACTCCGCCCCCGAGCTCGCTCGCCCCGCGAACGCACAGCCGCAAGCTGCTGTTGAGCACGCTGCTGTCGTCGCTCAAGGACAAGGAGGAGGACATTCGGGCCAGGGCCGCGGAAGACATCGGCAAGCTGGACCCGCCCGCGGTCGAGGCGGTCGACGACCTGATCAAGGCGCTCAAGGACAAGGCTCCGGTCGTGCGTCACCGCGCGGCCGAGGCGCTGGACAAAATCGGAACGCCGAAAGGAAAGAAGGCGGTCTATCAGTTCCGGAAAAAGATGGGGCGGGAGAAGTTTAGCTGGTAGCGAATTCGAACAGCTGGTGCCTGGCACCAGTGTTCTGATTTGGGCCGTTAGTCCTTACAGCCGTCGACGATTTCTTCGGGAGCGCAGTCGATCCGCAGGTGGAAGTGGTTGTCGTGCCGGCCGGCCCGGTCGCCCGGCTGCTGCAGCACCCGCCAGGCGTATTCCACGAGGTACATGTCGCCCTCGGTGCGCTCCGCGTAGTCGAGCAGGAGCTTGCGCAGCGGGTGGTAGACGAAGATCCACTTCACCCGCTCGCCGAAGTACGGACTCGTGAGCAGGCCGCGCACGAGGTTCCAGTTCCGGCGGACGTCGAAGAGGAGCAGCTTGCCGTCGTGGCGCGCCCGGCCGCGGCGGTCGAAGCGCACGAACTCGGTCGTTTCCACCGGCTTGCCGTCCTCGTCCATCCAGAAGAAGACTAGATCGGCGTCGCGTCCGCTGCGGTGCGAGCGGTGGACCGCGATGCGGCCGCCCTTGGGGCCGGAGATGTCGCCCACGGCCAGCGGAGGCATGTCGTGGTCGCCCTGCTTGAGCTTGGCGGTGGCGTCGATGAGGCCCGCGATCATCGTGTCCGTGCCGTAGTAGGCGCGGCGTTCGGGGCGGATGGAGCGGAAGCCGAGTCCCTGCGCCGGGAGCTGGGCCGGATTGCGCAGCCGGCCTTGGCGGAAGGCGCGTCCGGTGGAGCGGCTGGGACCCTTGGCCTCGATGACCTTGAGCTGGGACTGGAGCGTGCGCAGCTCGTCTTGGAACGGGACGGGCGGCGGCGGCTTCACCGCGAGCTCGCGGACGACGGTCGGGGGCTCGGCGGCGGGCGAAGAGGGGGGCGCGACGGGCGCGTTCGGCTGGGCCCCCGGCGACATGGAGGCGGATTCGGCGATCGCCCCGGACTGGGCGCTCGCCGCCAACGACATGGCCAACAACAGCGGATTTAGGACCATGAGGCTCGTGGATTATACGAATTTGGATGTTACGAGGTGATTACAAATAATTCGGGGTTTTTCGGCGGGCGGCGCTTGCATGTTGAAAGAGCAGCCGATTCGAGGGGGGGGCGCAACGCGGCCGGAGTCAGGGAGGGTCAGACGCTGCGGCGGTAGGGGTGACCCAGGGCGGACATCGCGTCTTGGGCGGCGCGCACTCCTCTATACTGCGCTTCCTCGAAGACGGAGAAACCGCTCAAGTCGGAGTGGCCGAAGAAGATCCGTCCCTCCGGCCGCGCGGCTTCCCGGCGGGCCGAGCCCCACAGGAAGCCGGGCCGTGGCTGGACCATGCCGTGGCCCCAGACCATGACGTCGAGACGCCGGACGGAGCGTTCGATCTCGGGAAACGGCTTGGCCAGATCCTCGAGCACGGCGTCTCGCCAGTAGGACCACGGGCGTGCCAGCGCGTCGGCTCGCGCCTTGCGCGTATCCTCGCCGGTCAGCGGGCGGTAGTGGGTCCACACCGAGCGGCGGCGGTCCTGCGACAGCGACTGATGCGCCGCGTCGACGTAGCCGAGCGAGCGGCCTCCGTAGATCACGTTGTCCCACGCGGGCGGAGCGCCGCGGCCGGCGGGCGGCGCCTCGACCGTCAGGTTCGAGACGACCCACGGCGCGTAGCGGAATTCCGAAAGCCAGGAAGGCGGAGCGGCGCGGCGGGACTCGAGGACCCGCGCGGCGACGAACTGCGGCAGGCACAGCAGGGCGGCCTTCGCTCGGACGCGGCGGGAGCGGCCCGTGCCGGCGTCGAGGACGTCGAGCTCGACCCCCGCTTCGGTCCGCGCCACGCGATGGACGAGGGAGCGGGGCGTGAGCCGCGGTCCCGCGACCGCGGCGAGCCGCCGCGCGAGCCAGCCGTTGCCCTCGGGCCAGGTGAGGACCTGGTCGTCGGGGCCTTCGCCGCGGGCGGCCCAATAGTGGATGCCCGCCCAGGCGGAGGTGTCCTCCAAGGAAGCGCCGAAGTCGTCGCGGCAGGCGTACTCGGCGTACCACCGAAGCGGCTTGGTCGTAAAGCCCTCGCGGTCCAGCCAGTCGGCCATCGACATTGAGTCGAGCGCGAGCAGCTCGGCGTCGCGGGAGCTCTCCTCCAGGGGCAGCGCGAAGGCGCGCTTGCCGTCGGAGCCCCGGCGGCGGCGGAATCCGGCCATCATTCGGTCGAACCGGTCGCGCTCGGCGAGTTCGGCCGAGGTCGCGCCGAGCTTCGGGAAGAGGCCGTCCTGCCAGCGGCCGTGGAGGTAGAGACGTTCGGCGGGCGCGAAGCAGACGAAGCGCTCGTCGTAGACGGCGCGTCCTTTGCCGTCCCGTCCGAGCTCGACCTTCAACTCGCGCAGCAGCTCCGAGACCGCCTTCGACTCGGGCTGGGGAAACGGCAGGTAATGCGCCCCCCACGGGTACGGGCCGATCTCGTTCTCGTCGAAGCGGGAGTTGCCCCCGGCGGAGGACTCGAGCTCGTAGACGCGGAAATCCTTCAAGCCGGAGCGCTCGAGCTTCCAGGCGGCGGAGAGCCCGGAGACGCCGCCGCCGACGACGGCGACCGCGGTCTCTTCGATGGGGCCGGTAGGCGGCGGGAATCCGCCGTCGCGGAGCTTATGGCCGAGGGCGAACGAGGGCCCGACGAGCTCCCCTTCGATTTTGGAGCCCGCGGGAAGCCAGCGGCGCCAGGACTCGGCGAGCGCGGCTCCGAGAAGGCTTCCGCCCGCGAGGAGGAGCCCCCGGCGGGTGACGTTCAACGGCCGATCTGCTCCCACTCCGACTCGTAAGCGTGGACCAGGAGCTGCGTGTTGAGCCGGTTGGGCTCGGCCTCGACGCGCGCCATGTCCGAGGGGAAATCGTAGAGCGCCTCGAGCGAGTCCTTCGCGAGGAATTTCAGCCCGGGCGGAAGCGTCGTCGGGCGGCGATAGGGAGCGGTCGCGCCGATCACGAAGCCCCATTCGCCGAACGACGGGACGTAGGCGTGATAGGGCACCGTGGCGAAGCCCGCCTCGCGGATCGTGCGCTCGATGGTCCAGTAGGACCGGCGCGCGAAGAGCGGCGAAGTCGCCTGCACGACGATGAGGCCGCCCGCCTCGAGCCGGCGGCGCAGGAGGGCGTAGAAGGTCGTGGTGTAGAGCTTGCCCACCGAATAGTTGCTCGGGTCCGGGAAGTCCACGATCGCGGCGTCGAAGCGCTCTTCGTGGCCCTCGAGCCAGCGGAAGGCGTCGGCGTTGATCAGCCGGAGCCGCGGATCGGTGAGCGAGCCGTGGTTGAGTCGGGTCAAGAGCGGGTTGCGCGCGAAAAGCTTGGTCATGTCTCCGTCGAGGTCGACGAGCGTGACGCGCGCGACTCGCGGGTCGCGCAGCGCCTCGCGGGCCGCCAGGCCGTCGCCGCCGCCCAGGATCAGGACCGACTTCGGGTGGGGGTGCGCGGAGAGCGCGGGGTGCACGAGCGACTCGTGGTAGCGGTACTCGTCCATCGAGCTGAACTGGAGGTGCCCGTTGAGGAAGAGGCGGAGGTCCTCCTTCCAGCGCGTCAGCACGATCCGCTGGTACGGCGTGGACTTGGAGAAGATCACTTCGTCCGCGTATAGGCTGCCTTCGGCGAAGGCTCCGATCTCGGCCGAGAACGCCAAGCCGACCACGAGGGCCGCCGCCGAGCCGAGGCACTGCGCCCTCAGCCAGCCGCCCGAGGCGATCTCGCCGCGGAACACGCGCAGCGCCCAGAGCGCGACGGCGACGTTGAGAAGTCCGAACACGAGCGCCGTGTTGAGGAGGCCGAGCTTCGGCGCGAGCCACAGCGGGAACAGCAGCGACGCCCCCAGCGCGCCCACGTAGTCGAGCGCCAGGACCTGGGACACCAAGTCGCGGAACTCGACGCGGTTCTTGAGCAGGCGCATCAGCAGCGGGATCTCCATGCCGACGAGCGTTCCGATCGCGAGCACCTCCGCGTACAGCAGGACGCGGAAGCCCTCCACGTACGTGAACGCCGCGAAGAGCACGGCCGCCGAAAACCCGCCCACGAGGCCGACGAGCGCCTCGATCTGCACGAAGCGGGCCGCCAGGTTCTTGCCCACCCACCGCGAGAGCCAAGACCCCAGGCCCATCGCGAAGAGGTACGCCCCGATCACCGTCGAGAACTGCAGCACGGTATCGCCGAGCAGGTAGCTGGCGAGCGCGCCCGCGACCAGCTCGTAGACGAGCCCGCAGGTCGCGACGACGAAGATCGAGACGAAGAGGGCGAGGTTCACCCGATCAAGCTCGCCGCGATGATGATGGACAGTCCGAGCGCGAAGGAGCCGACGACGGTCGCCAGCGCGCGATTCTGCTTCTGCACGAGCTCCTGCCACAGGTCGTACGGCGTCAGCTTGTCGACGACCTGGAAGAATACGCAGAACACCGACAGCCCGAGCGCCGAGTATACGATGGCGGCGACCAGATGCGAAACGTTCAGTACCTCTCTCATCACTTTCCTCCGTAGTACCGCGTGTGCGTGCGGTAATGCGCCCGGTACGCGCCGGGGTTGTCGCGCACGCTTTTCGGCACGCTCTTGACCTCGTCCACGTCCGCCATGGACCAGCCGTAATAGCCGGCCCACGCCATCCAAGCCAGCACCAACGCTCCGTAAATCCGGTATCCGGTTTTCATCGTTTACTCGTCGTCATCGTCCGAGCCGGACGCCCATGGGTGATCGCTTTCCATCCAGCGCATCTGCTCGAACACGCTCCGGCGCCAGAGCACCCAGAACATCGGCAAGGCCAAGAGGATCAAGGCGAGCCACATCCAGACGAAGCGCGCCACGTCGCGGCGCACGCGCAGGTTGTAGCTGAAGGCGCCGGTGTCGGT
Organism: Elusimicrobiota bacterium; assembly: GCA_016212845.1. Classification (GTDB taxonomy): domain Bacteria; phylum Elusimicrobiota; class Elusimicrobia; order UBA1565; family JACRDR01; genus JACRDR01. The sequence continues at coordinate 2,660 of JACRDR010000110.1, read as the reverse complement.
CTCCGGCTCGATGCGCAGGTAGTACCGGCCGGGCGGCACCATCGGGAGATAGACCGTGTCCAAGGGCGAGCCCTCGCGCCACTGGCCGTCCTCGTCGACGCCGGTGTAGAACGCGACTTCCCGCGAGAAGTCGAGAGCGACGTCGGTGTCGGCGTTGATGAGCGCCATCGAGAAGAACGCCCACTGGTTGTTGAGCTGCGCGTCGATGAAGACCTCGACGTTCGACGTGTGGCCCTCGAGCTCGAAGACCTCGGTGACGGTCGACTTTTCGGCGGCCTTCGGGTCGAACTGGAGCTGCTTGTTGTAAACCAGCTTGCCGGCCGACCAGCCGCCGATCACCGACGCCGCGCAAACCGCGGCCACCGCGAAGACGGCGAAGCTCAACGCGACGGCTTTCCATGAGGCCTCGTACGGGTTGGGCTGCGCGGGCGCGACGCCGACGCGCGTGGGCGGGGAGCCCGCCAGCTTGAAGGCGGTCCAGATCTCGGAGGGCTCGACGTACTCGCCCTGCGTCCAGACCGACTCTTTGCCGTTCTTTTCCTGCGAAAGGAGATGGGGCGGGCACACGAAGTCGCGCGCGATCGCCGTCTCGCCGACCTTCACCTTCCACGGGAACTCGCCGACCACGTAGGTGACGACGGGGCGCGAAGTCTGGAAGTGCCGGTACGTCCGCCCCTGGTGCTCGACCCGGGGATCGTTTTTCTCATCGAGGTTCAGCAGCGTCGAGCCCTCGGGAATTTCGGGGAAAGGCGAGTCCTTCTCCTCGAGCGCCTTCGGCGTCTTGCCTTTGGCGGCCCCGGCGCGCTGCTCCTCCAGCTTTTGGGTGAACGCGGCGAGAGCGGCGGCGGGCATGAGCGGCGGGTCGCCCGGGGCCGGGCCGGCGCCGGGCTTGATCAGCCCCTCGACTCCGGAGTGTTCGCGCAGCTTGCCGATCTCGCCGGAGTCGAACCAAATTCCCTTGCAGCCCGCGCAGCGTTCCAGCTCCAGCTTGCCGTAGGCGCGGCCGGTCTGAAGGCGGCCGCCGCATTTCGGGCAGTTCCACTCGGTGTCGACCGCTCCGCTCAGCTCGACCTTCACCGCGAGTTCGGCCGCGTCGTAGAACGCGCCGAAGCAGTGCGGGCACGACTCGACCGAGACGCCCTCGGGCAAAGGCACGACGTCGAGCGGACAGGAGCACTTCGGGCAGCGCAGCGCGTTCATCCGCGCTTCTCCTCGGGCCGCTCGACGCAGTCCTCGATGAGCGTCCAGTGGCCGTTGTACTCCAGCAGCCAGCGATAGCCGTTGAAGGGGTTCCAGAGCAGCGTCTCGCTCCACTCGTAGTCGACGCCGTAGTACCGCACGCGGCGGCGCATGTAGCCGATCGCCTCGAACTCGACGCCGCGCAGGTTCCCGCGCGTGCCGATCGGGATCGGCGGCTCGTAGGTCAGCCGGGCTTTGTAGCGGCTGAGAATCTGGAGCTTGGGGTCCTGAGCGTCGATCACGCTGCCGCAGTAGGGGCAGGCGATCGACTGCGTCTGCGCCTGGTTGCGGATGGCGAGCGGCCCGCCGCAGCCCGTGCAGTTGAAGGAGACGGCGATGGCGCTACCAGCCTTCGACGGCTTTCAAGCCGTCGAGCTTGAGCTGGGGGAACGGCACGTACTCCCCGGTGAAGACGATCGGAGCGTCCTCGGAGTAATCGATCGTCGCGAACTTGGTCCCGGCGCCGCGGAGATCGGCCAGCGGAGCCTCTTCGCCGAGCGGCGCCTGGAACGGCAGTTCGCCTTCGGCCGAGACGTAGGCGGCGTGCCGCAGATCGGAGACCTCGTAAGCGGCGTCCAGGTTCACCGTCGCGCCGACCCGGAGCTTGTCGAAGGCCGGAACGGCCTTGGCGTCCACCGGGAAGCTGACGGCGTAGGTTCCCGCCGCTTCCCCGAGCCAGCCTTGGCGACCGTCGGCGAGCGAGAGGTGCCACTCGTTCCAGAAGCCGTCCGGGAAGCGCATCTGCAGCCGGCCGATCACGGAGAAGGCCGTTCCTTTGTAGGAGCCCCGGGCGCCGAGCTGGACGACCGAACCGTCTTCGTGCAGGTCGGCGACCTTGCCCAAATCCTCCAGCTCCAGCTCGTCGCGGAGCACCTGGCTGCGGCAATGGGGGCAGACGGCGACCAGGCTGACCTTGGACTGGAAGGGGACTTTGGCGCCGCAGGAGGGACAGTTTAGTTCTTGCACGCCGGCTCGATTATGGGAAATACGGTGTTTTAGCGGCAAGCGAATTCGGGACGGCGGCTTTTGATAGAATCGATGGATGCTCCGAACGGCGGTCCTGCTCGCGCTGGTCTTGTCGGCGGCCGGTTCCGCCGCGGCCGAGCCCCATTGGCGCGTTCGAGCGCGGGAGCATTGGGAGAAGGGCAAGATCAACGCCGCCGACGGGCAGGGCGACGTTGGCCACGACGGCTTCCTGTCCGCGTTCGACCTCTTTCGCGAGGATCCCATGCGCCTGAGCTGGGGACTCGCGTTTCAGCGCGGCCATCTGGGCCGCGTGGGCATGACGCAGTCGTTCACGATCACGTCGATCGGTCTTGAGGCGAAGCACTTCCCGTTCGCCCACCGCCCTTTCTTCTACCGCGCCGGGCTGTTGTCCAGCGCGCTCGAGCCCACCACGTCGGGCGGCAGCGGCACCGGAG
>JACRDR010000109.1 GCA_016212845.1 Elusimicrobiota bacterium | reverse complement strand
CGGGCACGAAGTCCGTCGCCGCCCTCGCCCTCGGCGCTCGCAGCCAGAGCATCGCCTCCGTGATGCCGAAGGCCCCCGTCTCGGGCTTGGCCGCCGCCTCCGCGCACACCGCGGGCGTGCAGCTCGAGAACGCGATGACCGGCGCCCGCGCGCAGGCCACCGCCGCCTCCGAAACTCCCGCGAAAGGCTTCTGGCGCTCGCTCGTCCCCTCCGGCCTGCTGCCGGCGGCCCGCTCCGCCGCTCCCGCGGCCGAACCCGAGGCGAAGCCGCAGCGCCCCGCCGAGGCGTCCGCCGAGCTTCAGGCGAAGGTCGAGGAAAAGTCCGAGCTCATCAAGCGCATCCGCGCCGAGGTGGGCCGCGTCATCATCGGCCAGGAAGAGATGATCTCCGCTTTGATCATTTCGCTCATGGCCGGCGAGCACGTACTCCTCGAAGGCGTCCCGGGCGTCGGCAAGACCGCCACCGTTCGCGCGGCCTCCGACGCGACGGAAGCGAGCTTCCAGCGCATCCAGGGCACGCCCGACAAGCTCCCCTCCGACATCCTCGGCGCCGAGATCCTGCAGGAAGATCCGGCGACGGGCATCAAGGTCCTCAAGCTCGTGCAGGGTCCGATCGTGACGCACATCCTGCTCGTCGACGAGATCAACCGCATGATGCCGAAGACGCAGGCCGCGCTGCTCGAGGCGATGCAGGAGCGCCGCATCACCATCGGCCGCGAGACGATCAAGCTGCCCGAGCCGTTCATCGTGCTCGCGACCCAGAACCCGATCGAGCAGGAAGGCACCTACCGCCTCCCCGAGGCGCAGCAGGACCGCTTCATGATGAAGGTCATCGTGTCGCGGCCCTCCGTCGCGCAGCAGGCGATCATCAACCGGCTCTACTCGAGCCGCGCGAAGTCGCCGCAGGCCGAAAAGGTCGCGACGCTCGAGGAGTTCGTCGAGGCCGGCAAGATCGCGCAGCAGGTCCACGTCTCCGACGAGATCAACAACTGGATCGCCCACCTCGTCGAGGCGACCAACGATCCGCAGGCGTACGGCCTCGATCTGAAGAAGGCGATCGAGAACGGCGCCTCGCCGCGCGCGGGCATCTTCCTCTATAAGGCCGCGCAGGTCCACGCGTTCCTCGAGGGCCGCTCCTGGGTGGAGCGCTCCGACGTCTTCGCGATGGCGCCGGCGATCCTGCGCCACCGCCTGATGCTCTCCTACGAGGCGATCGGCCAGAAGATCACCGTCGAGCAGGTCATCGAGCAGGTGCTGAAGTCGTCCCAAGTCTGGCAGGTCGCGCAGACCGCGAAGTAGCCTCTAAATAGAAAAGGCCGGCGAGCTCTCCCGCTCGCCGGCCTTTTTCTTTTCCCTAAAGAGTCTAGCGGCCGGCCCCCGGAGCGAAATACGCCACCGCGCCTGCGGGCTTTTCCGACATAGTGACGTCCTTCACGACGACTCCGTTAAAGGGACCGCCTCCGCGGAATTGCCCGGGGTAATACTCGTTGGCCTCAAGCTTGAACCCGGACGCCTGTCCGACGGAGCGAACGAGCATCTTGGAATCTCCCTGCGGAAAATAGATGAGCGTGCTGGTGCCCAATCCGGCGCCGGCCTCCAGCCACTTATCGAGCACGATTTGCCCCGGGTCCGCGTAGTCGATCTTCAGGGCGATCTCCGGCATGGACTCGCCGTTAAGGGACAGCTTCAGAGCGTATAACCCGCGCCCGGAAGACTTCGCTTTCGCGAACCACTGCTCGTATCGCGAATCGTCGGCTGACTCGGGAAGGCCCGCTTTCTCGCGAGCCTCCGCCCAGCCGTGCGCCTCGGTCAAAGCAGTGATCTCACCCGTCACGGCGGTGCCGTCGAAGCTGATCGACTTCGCCCCGCCGATGCTCCGCAACGCCGGAGCGAACGACGCCGCGAGATTCGAGAGCTGTTTGTGGAGCACCCGGTCTTCGTCGCTAAGCGCAGCGCCCGAGATGCCCCGGCCGGGAGCGAGCCCCGTCGGCCCGACGAAGATCTTAACAACGGATTGGGCGTTCGCGGTGACGACGAGCCGGTCCGTGCGCTGCCGCCCGGTGACGATCGTGGTGTTGGCCTTCCCTGTGGCGCCGTGCAGACAGGCGGCCGCGGGAATGGCGCAGAGAATGAGCGAGGCGAGGGCGAGGGCATGCATGGGGGGCCTCCCGAGACTCTGAGGAGGTTAATGCAGGTGCCTGGTTTTGTCAATAGCGCTCCCCTTGACACGAACCAAGGCATGCCGTATTTCGAGTTCCGTCCCCTCGAAGTCCTCGTGGAGTCCGAGTTCGACGACCCGATACCAAAACCGTCCGGGCTCCACGGGGTACACATGGTTCGTGCATAGACACGCGAACTCGAATCCGAGGGAGGCCTCGGCGGGCTTGAGGTGATGGGGCGCCGCGAAGAAACGCAGAGGCTCCTTCGTCGTGTTATGAAATACGAGCACGAGCTTGCGATTCATTCCCGGCTTGAGCCGGACCACCCCGCCGGGAATTTCGGGACCCGCCGGAAGGTCGGCCGCCGCGGCGACGTCGCCCATCGCCCACAGGGGCAGGGCCCTCTTCGGATCGTACTCATGAACCCGCATGCCGTGGGGCAGGTTGCGATAATCCCACCGGATGGGAAGGCGTACCTCGAGAGGCTCGCCCGCGGACGCACCAGCGGCCAGCGCCGCCGCCAACAGCCAGCCGCTCAATGCGCCCGGTCCACGGCGTAGAGCCGGACCGTCGAGTCGTCGCAGCCCGCCGCGAACAGGCGGCCGTCCGGCGAGAACGCGACGGAGTTCACCGTGCGGCTGTGGCTTTCGAGGGGCCGGACTTCGGTCAGCGTGAACGCGTCCCACAGCCGCGCCGCGCCGTCCGCGCCTCCGGTGCCGATGAGCTTGCCGTCAGGGGAGTACGCCACCGAGTAGATCGCCTTTTCCCCGGCTTCGACGCTGCCCGCCTCGCGTTTGGACGCGACGTCCCAAAGCCGCAGCGTGTGATCGAAGCCGCCGGAGGCGAGCCGCGTCCCGTCGTGCGAGAACGCGACCGACTCGGCGGGGCTCGAATGACCGTCGAGGACGCCGACCGGAGCGCCGTTCGCGGCGTCCCAAAGGCGGATCGACTTGTCGTCCGAGGCCGAGGCGAGCCTCTTCCCGTCGGCGGAAAAAGCGATGCCCTGCACCGCGCCCGAGTGGCCCAGAAGGGGCTTCATCGCGGAGCCCTCGAAGAGGTGGACCTCGTTGTTCCAGCCCGCCGCCGCCAGCCGCGAGCCGTCGGGAGCGTAGGCGAGAGCCTCGACCGCCTGCTTCCCTCTGGTCGCGGGCCGGGCCTCCGAGCCCTTCAGGACGTTCCAGTAGCGGATCGAACCGTCGTAGCTCCCCGAGGCCAAGATTCCGTCCTTCGGGCTGAAGGCGAGGCCGTAGACGCCCTTCTGGTGGCCCGAGAGGACCGCCTTGCGTTCGCCGGAGGCCGCGTCCCAGACCCAGATCGAACCGCTGTCGAGGCCGGCGGCGATGAGCTTGCCGTCCGCGGAGAAGGCGATCGAGTTCACGGCGTCGTCCGCCTGCAAAGAACGGTCGGGGGCGGACGGCGGCTGCAGCGTGACGCACGCGGAGAAGAGGAAGGAGACCAGGAGGGCCCTGCGCATGCGCGGACTATAACAGGAGAACCGAAAAAAGAAAATCCCCGGTGTCGGGGATTTTCTCTCTCCCAGGGCGAAGCCCCGTGGAGTTTCATTAGGTAGCCCTTGGTTCGGCCGAAGCCGGAAGGGTGTCCCTGTACGCACAGTATAGCTCCTGGGATTTGCATCGTCAAGACCCAGAAGGGCCTAGAAAGGCCTATTCCCACCCTTCCATTAAGTGGTGTCTTTTATCATCTATTACATTACCTAGGCCGCCCAGGGTCTTTCCCTAGTTTCTCGTCGAGGGCGCAAAAACGACGATTCCATATATTATCATCTAGTGTTATTCTTTCGACGGCTTCAGGCCTGAAATTAGAACCCGCGTTTTGGGCCCAATGGCCCCTCCGCGCGTTCTCCGTCGAGAATG
>JACRDR010000101.1 GCA_016212845.1 Elusimicrobiota bacterium | reverse complement strand
CGACGCGACGCCCTGCACCACGCTCTCCGAGATTCCCGTGAAGACGGAGTATACGGCCGCCGACGCGGCGGGCTCCGATCCCGCGGCGCGGCTCGGCGAGCCGGGCCACTACCCGTTCACGCGAGGTCTCAAGGCGTCCGGCTACCGCACGCAGCCGTGGACGATGCGTCAGTTCGCCGGCCATAAGAGCGCGAAAGACACCAACGAGCGCTTCAAGTACCTGCTCGCCCACGGCGAGACGGGCCTCTCGACGGCTTTCGACCTGCCGACGCTGATGGGCGTCGACGCGGACGATCCGCGCGCCGAAGGCGAGGTCGGCCGCGAGGGCGTCGCCGTCTCATCGCTCGCCGACTTCGAGGAGCTCTTTAGGGGCATTGACCTCGCGAAGGTCTCGACGTCGATGACGATCAATCTTCCGGCGCCCGTGATGCTCGCGATGTATCTCGCGGTCGCCGACCAGCAGACGGTGCCGTGGAAGCGCCTGCGCGGCACGCTCCAGCTCGACATCTTGAAGGAGTACATCGCGCAGAACGAGTACCTCTTTCCCCCCGAGCCCTCGATGCGGCTCGTGCTCGACACGATCCAGTTTTGCGTCGAGAGCGTGCCCCGCTGGTACCCGATCTCGATCTCCGGCTACCACATCCGCGAGGCCGGGGCGAACGCGGTGCAGGAGCTCGCCTTCACTCTGGCCGACGGCGTCGACTACGTCGAGCGCCTCGCCGCCCGCGGGCTCGACGTCGACGACTTCGCGCCTCATCTCTCGTTTTTCTTCGACGTGCACAACCACTTCTTCGAGGAGATCGCGAAGCTGCGGGCCGGCCGCCGCATCTGGGCGCGCTTCATGAAGGAGACGATGGGCGCCAAGCGCGAAATCTCGTGGATGCTGCCCATGCACTGCCAGACCGCGGGCGTCACGCTCGTGGCCCAGCAGCCGCTCAACAACCTCGTCCGGGTCGCGTACCAGGCGCTCGCGGCGGTGGCGGGCGGGACGAACAGCCTGCACACCAACTCTTTCGACGAAGCGCTGGCGCTTCCGACCGACGAGGCCGTGATGCTCGCGCTCCGCACGCAGCAGATCCTCGGCTGCGAGACGGGCATCACCGATACCGTCGATCCGTTCGGCGGCTCGTATTACCTCGAGTCGCTCACCGACGAGGTCGACCGCCAGACCTCCGCGCTCATGAAGCGCATCAAGGACATGGGCGGCGTGGTGCCCGCGCTCGAGCGAGGGTTCTTCCACCGCGAGATCGCCGACACCGCCTACCGCACCGAGGTGGACATCGCCTCGCGCCGCCGGAAGGTCGTCGGGGTCAACGTCCTGCAGGGCCAGGGCAAGCTTCCTCCGATCCTGAAGATCCACAACACCGTCGAGGAAAACCAAGTCGCCGCGCTCAAGAAGCTGCGCCGCGACCGCGACAACGCCGCGGTGCAGGCGGCCCTCAAGCGCCTCTCTTCCGAGGCCTCCGGCCCGGCGAACCTGCTTCCTCCGATCCTCGAGTGCGTGAAGGCGTACGCGTCGCTCGGCGAGATCGTGGAGAGCCTCAAAGGCGTCTTCGGCGAGTATCCGGTGCTCCAAGCGTGAACGTCGCCATCGTCGGGAACGACTCGAAGTTCTGCCTCCTGCTCGAGGAGCTGCTCGAGCAGCAGAACCACCGCGTCGCGCTCCTGCCCGACGTCGCGAAGGCGATGCAGCGCCTCCTTGCCGAGCCTCCGCACCTGGTCGTGGTCGACGGCGTGCCCTCGCGCCAGGCGGCCGAGGAGTTCATCCGCTCGCTGCGCAGCCACGGCGCGACGCAGCGCCTGCCGGTGCTCGTCATCAATCCCAAGGCCGGCGCGAACGACGTGGTCGAGCTGCTCGACGCGGGAGCCGACGATTTCCTGATCAAGCCGTTCCACGGCCAGATTTTCCTCGCTAGAGTGCGCGCCCTGCTCCGCCGCCAGATCTGGGGCGGCACGCTCAAGGAAGAGCCGGTCCGCACGACGCTCACCGGCGGCCCCGTCGAGATGCGCCTCGTCGAACGGGCGGTCTACGTGAGCGGCGCTCCCGCGCCGCTCACGCGCCTCGAGTTCGATCTCCTCGCGTACCTGCTCAAGAACAAGGACCGCGTTCTGCCTCGCCAGGAACTGCTCGACGCGGTATGGAACTACCCCGAGGACGTCGAGACGCGCACGCTGGATAAGCACGTGGAAAACGTCCGGCGGAAGCTGGGCGAGGCCGGCCCGAGCATCCAAACCGTGCACGGCGTCGGCTACCGTTTCCTCGACCCCGAGTCCCCGCTTTTGCCGAAGAAGTAGCCTTCGTCCGGGAGGTCTCATGCTTCGACCGCTGCTGTTCGCCGCTCTCGCCCTCGCCGCCGTATGCCCGTCCGCTGTCTTCGCCCAGCCGGAGCATGACGACGACGAAATGATCGAGCAAGCCCGCCCGGAGCCCAAGGCCGATCACGGCGAGAAGATGCTGAAGGTTCTCGACCGGCAGCTCAAGCTCAAGCCCGACCAGAAGAAGAAGATCGAGGCGGTTATCAAGGACAGCGAGCCGGAGATGGAGAAGCTCCAAAAAGAGATGGAGTCGCTCCGGGAGAAGCAGCGCAAGTTCATGCGCAAGCAGCACGAGCAGGTTCGCGCGCTTCTCGACGACGACCAGAAGGACAAGTTCGACGAGATCACCGTCCAGATGCGCCGGCGGATGGAGCAGATGGGCGGCGGCCGCCGCGGCGGCCGCCCTTCCGGCCCGCGCCGCCGCCCGGGTCCGCCCTCCGAAGACGACGACCGCGAGGACATGGGTCCGCGCGACATGCCCCCTCCCGAGATGTGGCACGAGGGGCCTCAAGCCCAGCCGCAGCAAAAGCAATAAGCCTTACCCCTCCGGTCAAAGAGCGGGATCTGCGAATTTAATTCGCAGATCCCGCTCTTGCCTTGCCCCTCCCACTCCGCTATCTATTTAAGGAAAGAAGCGACGAATTCGTATGTATTTATTCGCCTAATGACAATATCGCTTTCCAATAACCTAGGAGGCGCCTCATGCGTGTTTTGAACTCGGTCTTGGCCCTGCTGCTGGCGTTCGGTCCAGGTACGGCGTTCGCGGCGATCCCGGACCGGATCAACTTCCAGGGGCGTCTGCTCGACAACAACAAGCAGCCGCGCAACGGCAACTTCGCGATGACCTTCAAGATCTGCGACTCGGCCGCCGGAGCCTGCTCGGATTGCCCCCCCGGCGCGGCCGTGAACTGCCTCTGGACCGAGGACCAGACGATCGCGGTCTCCAACGGCGTGTTCGCGGCTCAATTGGGCGCGGTGAGCGCGCTCGGCGCCTCGGTGTTTTCGGCGAACACGCGCTATCTCGAGATCGTCGTCGCGGGCGAGACGCTGAGCCCGAGAGAGCGCCTGCTCCCGGCCTCCTACGCCTTCCGGACCGCCGTGGCCGAGGGCCTGGCCAACGACGCGCTCACGGCCGACGCGCAGATCGCGGCCGGCGCGAACATCTCCGACTCCAAGCTGGCCGCCATCACGACCGCGGGCAAGGTCTCCGGCGCGGCGCTGACCTCGCTTTCCTCCGTCCCGGGCGGCGCGGGGGCCCTGCCGGACGCGAACCTGTCCTCGAACGTGACGATCCAGGGCAACACGTTCAACGGGAACAACCAACTGCTGCAGCTCGACGGCAGCGGCCGGTTCCCCGCGACGAAGGTCGGCGGCGGCGCCGTGGATGACACGGAGTTCGGCCGGCTCGACGGCGTGACGTCCGCGATCCAGACGCAGTTCGCCGGAAAGCTGGATCTGGCGCCGACGGTCAGCCAGACCGTGACCTACGGCGCCGATCTGCAGACGATACTCCGGATGTTCGCGTCCCAAGCGGCCGCGCCGTTTCGCATCGAGACCAGCGCCGGCGTCAATCGCTTCTCCATCGACCTCAACGGCAACGTGACGACGGGCGGCTGGCAGGGCTCTGCGGTCGGAGTCGGGTACGGCGGGACCGGCCTCGCCTCCGGAACCGACGGCGGCATCCTGGGATTTTCGGCCGCGGGCACGATTGCCTCCTCCGCCCTGCTGGCAACCAACGGCGTGGTCTTAGGTGGAGGCGCCGGCGCTACCCCGACGGCGACCGCGGCCGGCGGAGCGGACACGGTGCTGCGAGTGCCCTCGGGCGGCGGCGCCCCGGCCTTCGGCGCCGTAGACGTGTCGAAAGCCGCGGCGGTCACGGGGACGCTCGCGGTGGGCAATGGAGGCACGGGGCAAGCCTCCCTGACCTCGAACAACGTGATCCTGGGCAACGGCGCGAGCGCGGTGGGGTTCGTCGCGCCGGGCGCGGCCGGCAACGTGCTCGCCTCGAACGGGACTACTTGGACGAGCGGCGCCAATAAGAAGGTCATCAGCGGCCGCAGCAGCGCGTCGCTGACCGCCAGCGCGTTCTGTCACCCGTACGGCGCCGTGTGCGGAGTCGCCTCGGAGGCGACCCTGGCGATGGACATTCCATT
>JACRDR010000100.1 GCA_016212845.1 Elusimicrobiota bacterium | reverse complement strand
TCACGCTGGCCGGCTCGATCTTGGGGATCAGTGTCGGGCTCTACACCCTCATCCGAGAAGCTTCCCGTCTGCAAAAGCGCTGACGCCCCATGGTACTCGCCCGTCATACGGGCGGCACTGGAGGGGGCGGCGGCCGCGGCCGTGTTCGGAGCGGTCGCGGGCGCGCTCTTCCCGCAACGACGGCTGGTCGTAACCGGTTTAGCGCTCGCCTGGGCGGCCTGTACGATCGGGACCGCGGGACTGGCGCTCGGCCGGAAGCTCGGGCCGGCCTGGTTCTGGCGGGCCTTCGGCTTGGGCGCGGCGTTGCGGGGCGCGGTTTTGGTCGCTCTGGCCGCCGCGGCGTGGGAAAGGCCTTTAGACGAGGCGACCGCGCTCTTGGTCGGATATGTCGCGGGATTGACCGGGATCATATTGGTCGAGTTCCGACATTTGATAGATTTGTCTCGTAGCCCAAAGGATAAAAGATGAATTTCGAAGAGATGCTCCAGCACCACTTGCTGGACCACACTATTCTTCCGTTGGCGACGATCGGCGGCATCCATTTCGGCATCACGAAGCACCTCGTGATGATGTGGATCGCGAGCGCCGTCCTCCTCGCCACCGCCACCTGGGCGGCTCGCTCGACGAGCGGCGCCGGCAAGCTGGTCCGCGGCGGCATGGAAGCGATCGTGATCTTCATCCGCGACGAGATCCTGCACCCGATCTTCCACGAGCACACGCACTTCTATCTGCCGTACTTCCTGACGCTCTTCTTCTTCATCTTCCTCTGCAACATCGCCGGCCTCTTCCCCGGCGGCGCGACGGCGACGGGCAACATCTCGGTCACCGCGGCGCTCTCGATCTGCACGTTCGGCCTCATGCAGTTCGCCGGCATCAAGGAGCAGGGACTCTTCTCCTACATCAAGCACATCGCCCCCGGCGGCATCCCGGCGCCGGTGCTCGTGATCCTTTACCCGATCGAGATCCTCGGCATGCTCGTGAAATGCGTGGCGCTCACCATCCGGTTGTTCGCCAACATGATCGCCGGCCACATCGTGGCGCTCTCGTTCCTCTCGCTCATCTTCATTTTCGGCGCGATGTCTAAGCCCGTCGGTCTCGCGGTCGCGTTCCCGGCGGTCGGCCTAGCGCTCTTCATCAACACGCTCGACGTGCTGGTGTCGCTGCTGCAGGCGTACATTTTCACCATGCTCACAGCGCTGTTCGTCGGAGCATCGGTGCACCCCCACTAAACCGGGGAGGTCGCAAACGACGCACTCTTTCGAGGAGCGTCGATCGTAGAAGGCAAGGAGCATCACGATGTGGCATCTCGCGTTGGGTTATGTCGGAACCGGAATCGGAGTGGGTCTCGTCGTCATCGGCGCCGCGTTCGGAATCGCGCGGCTCGCGTCCGCCGCCCTCGAGGGCGCGGCGCGGCAGCCCGAGGCGGCCGGCTCCCTGCAGACGATGATGATCATCCCTGCGGCCATGATCGAAGGTCTGGGACTGCTCGCCGTCGTCGCGGTCCTGCTGGGCATTCTTGCGTTGAACAAGGGCGGTCCCGCCGCCGAAGCCGGCGCGGAGACGCACGCCGCGGCGTCTCACTAAAGCGGCACCGAGGGGGGGCTCCGGCCCCTCCTCCAAATTTGAGAGGTTAGAACGGACATGGAAAAGCTTCTTCAGCCGGATACGGGTTTGATGATCTGGACGATCGTGACCTTCCTGGTCATGGTGTTCCTGCTCAAGACCTTCGCGTGGGGCCCCTTGCTTCACGCCGTCGAGGAGCGCGAGCGCCGGCTGAAGGAAGACCGCGAGGCCGCCGAGAAGGCCCGCGCCGACGCCCAGAAGATCCAGGCCGACCTCGAGAAGAAGCTCAACGAACTCGACGCCAAGTCGCGCGAGGTCCTCGCCCAGGCGCAGAAGGACGCCGAGGCCATGCGCGCGAAGCACTCCGCCGAGGCGAAGGAAGAGGCGGAGCGCCTGATGGAAAAGACCCGCGCCGGCCTCGAGGAAGAGAAGCGCCGCCTCGTCGGCGAGCTGCGCCAGGAAGTGGCGAAGTTCTCCGTGCAGGCCGCCGAGAAGCTCGTGCGCAAGACCGTCGACGCCGGCGTCCGCAAGTCCGTGCTCGACCAGTTCTTCGTTGATCTCGACAAGACGGAGAAGAAGAACTAGATGAACGCCTCCGATCGCACGCTATCCCGACGCTACGCGCAGGCGCTGTTCCTCTCCGCCGCCGAGGGCGGCCAGCAGGAGAAGGTGCGCGCCGAGCTGACCGAGGCCTACAAGACGCTCTCGGGCCAGATGGCGCACTTGAAGAACCCGACGATCGGGCCGAAGGACCACAAGGCGCTGATACAGAAGTCCGCGCCTAATTTGTCGTCCAAGACCCGGAGCTTCCTCGAGCTCTTGATCGACAAGAAGCGCATCAATCTCCTGCCCGTCATCGTCGGCGACTTGATCCGCATCGCCGATGAGGCCGCCGGCCGGGTGCGGGCGCAAGTCCGATCCGCCTCCGAATTGTCGGCGGAGGAGCTCGAGACGCTCTTGAAGCGGCTGCGGAAGTATTCGGGCAAGGACGTGGTGGCGGAAACGAAGGTGGATCCTGAACTTTTGGGCGGAGTCGTGGTGCGCATGGGCGACCTGGTGCTCGACGGGAGCATCCAGGGAAAGCTGCGCAACCTGGCGGCCGCTTTGACCGAGGAGCAATAGAATGGCGATTAGACCGGAAGAGATCACGGGAGTCATCAAGAAGCAGCTCGACGCCTACGAGGGCAAGGTCGAGGCGAAGGAAGAGGGCACCGTCCTGCAGGTGGGCGACGGCATCGCCCGCGTCCACGGCCTCGAGAACGCGATGGCCGGTGAGCTCCTCGAGCTTCCGCACGGCGTGTTCGCGATGGTGCTCAACCTCGAGCGCGAAAACGTCGGCTGCGTGCTCATGGGCGAAGACCGGCTCATCAAGGAAGGCGACCCGGTCCGCCGCACCGGCAAGGTCATGCAGGTTCCGGTGGGCGACGCGCTCATCGGCCGCGTGGTCAACCCGCTCGGACAGCCGCTCGACGGCAAGGGCCCGATCAAGACGACCAAGACCCGCCCGGTCGAGGTCATCGCGCCCGGCGTCTGCGACCGCCAGCCCGTCAAAGAACCGCTCCAGACCGGCATCAAGGCGATCGACGCCATGATTCCCGTCGGCCGCGGCCAGCGCGAGCTCATCATCGGCGACCGCCAGACCGGCAAGACGGCGATCGCGCTCGACACGATCATCAACCAGAAGAACCAGCCGAACCGGCCCATCTGCATCTACGTCGCGATCGGTCAGAAGCAGTCGACCGTCGCGAACGTCGTGCAGATCCTCGAGGACGCGGGCGCGATGGAATACTCGATGGTCGTCTCGGCGACCGCCGCCGAGCCGGCGCCGCTGCTCTACATCGCGCCTTACGCGGGCTGCGCGTTCGGCGAGGAGTTCCTCTGGAACGGCAAGCACGTGCTCGTCATCTACGACGACCTCTCCAAGCACGCGCAGGCCTACCGGCAGCTCTCGCTCCTCCTCCGCCGGCCTCCGGGCCGCGAAGCGTACCCGGGCGACGTGTTCTATCTCCACTCGCGCCTGCTCGAGCGCGCCTGCAAACTCTCCAAGGAGCACGGCGGCGGCTCGCTGACCGCGCTTCCGATCATCGAGACGCAGGCCGGCGACGTGTCGGCCTACATCCCGACGAACGTCATCTCGATCACCGACGGCCAGATCTACCTGGAGACCGGTCTCTTCTACTCCGGCATCCGCCCGGCCGTCAACGTCGGTCTCTCCGTGTCGCGCGTCGGCGGCGCGGCCCAGACGAAGGCGATGAAGCAGGTCGCCGGCCGCCTCCGCCTCGACCTCGCGCAGTACAACGAGCTCGCGGCCTTCGCGCAGTTCGGCTCGGAGCTCGACAAGGCCAGCCAGAACCAGCTCGCCCGCGGCGAGCGCATGCAGGAGCTGCTCAAGCAGGACCAGTTCAAGCCCCTGCCCTTCGAAGAGCAGGTCGCGGTGATCTTCGCCGGCATCGGCGGCCACCTCGACGACATCCCGACGAAGGCCATGAAGCAGTTCGAAAAGGAGTTCGTCGCCTTCTTGAAGTCCAAGAAGAAGGACATCCTCCCCGAGATCGTCGAGAAGAAGCAGCTCGAGGACTCGATGAAGGAAAAGCTCACCGCCGCGATCAAAGAGTTCAAGGGGAGCTTCAAGGCCGCCTGATGCTCCGCCGAGCGATCCTCGCCGCCGCCGTCGCCTTCGCCTTCTGCGCGCCTTCGGGCGCGCAGGAGGCGGCGATTCTTCCCGAGTCGGGCCCGATCCGGCAGCCGCAGATGATCGACCTGAACTTGATGGAGTCGCTGGTGACCTGCGGCGCGACGGACCTCGCCGGCGTATTCGGCTTCGTGGCGCCGGAGAACGCGCCGTTCGCGCTCGCCGACTACCTGCTGCACAACCGGAAGGCGCTCAAGAAGCTCACGAAGAACGAGCTCAAGAACCTGAAGGAAACGGGCGGCGTCGGCGCGTGGAACAAGCTCGTCTTCATGCAGATCCTGCAGATCGAGAACGCCGGCATCCTGCCGCCCGGCGTCGAGAAGCTTTCGAAGAGCGAGGAGCAAAACGTGTCCGAGCTCGTGCTCGCGAAGGGCATGACGCTCGCCGAGATGGCGGCGATAAGGGGGGCGAAGCAGTGATCCGGCTCGCGGCCTTGGCGTCCGCCGTGCTCGCCGCCGGCATGCCGGCGGTGCTCACGCCGCTCGGGCTTACCACGCCCGCGCCGCTTCCGCCGACTTTCCAGATTTCCGTGAAGCTCGCCGGCCCCTCCGACGGCGCGCGCGCTCGCGAGTTCGCCGTCACGCAGTCGGCGTCCCGCTACGGCGGCGCGATCGCGCCCGCCGAGCCTAGGGCGGAGGGCCCAAAGATCGTGCGGATCGTTTTCCCGGCCACCTCGCTGCAGGCCCAGCGCGCCGTCCTCGAGCAGGTGCTGTCCGATCTTTCCAATGCCGGCGCCGTGAGCGCCCGCGAGGAAAGCGTGACGCCCACCCTCGACGAGCGCAAGGCCGCGGTCGCCGCCGAGGCCGCCGCGCTCGCCGCGGAGCGCGCCGCCTTGGGCGCCTTGCTCGACGCCGCGCCGCAGACGAAGTCGCTCATCGATTCCAGGCTCGCGTCCCTGAACGCTTTCGACGCCCAGCGCGAGCCGCGCCGCGCGGTTCTCCTCGTCGAGATGGCGCCGGAGGCGAAGCCGTGAGGATCCTCGTCACCGGCGGCGCGGGCTTCATCGGCTCGAATCTCGCGATCGAGCTCGAGTCCAAGGGGCACGACGTCGTCGTCCTCGACGATTTTTCCACCGGGCACTTCGAGAACCTCCGCGGCTTCGCCGGCGACATGGTCGCCGCCGACGCCGTGAAGACGCAGGATTGGGTCTATCGCGTCGGCCCCGTCGACTCGATCTTCCACCAGGCCGCGATCACCGATACCACCGTCACCGACCAGAAGCGGATGATGGAAGTGAACGTCGAGGCTTTCCGCAACGTCCTCCATTTCGCCGCCGAGAGCGGCGCCAAGCGCGTGGTTTACGCCTCGTCGGCCGGCGTGTACGGCGCCGGCCGGACGCCGATGAAGGAAAGCCAGGCTCCCGAGCCGCTCAACGTCTACGCGTTCTCCAAGCGCGTGATGGAGCGCGTCGCCTCCGATTTCCAGCGCGAGAACCCGTCGATGAAGGTCGTCGGTCTCCGCTACTTCAACGTGTACGGCCCGCGCGAGACGTTCAAAAAGGCGGCAGCCTCCATGATCTGGCAGCTCTCGGGGCAGATCATCTCCGGCAAGCGCCCGCGCATCTTCAAGTGGGGCGAGCAGTTCCGCGACTTCATCTACGTCAAAGACGTGGTCGCCGCCAACCTCCGCGCGCTCGAGACCGAGAACGGCGGCGTGTACAACGTCTGCACGGGCAAGCCGACCACCTTCAACAAGATCATCGAGTGCATTCATCAGGTCCTGGGGACCAAACTGGAGACCGAGTTTTTCGAGAATCCCTACAACTTTTATCAGAACGAGACCCTGGGCGACCCGTCGGGCGCCTTCACGGGGCTGGGCTTCACCGCGAAGTTCGGCATCGAGGACGGCATCCGCGACTACCTGTCGGGATTTAAGGGCACGGGCACGCAGGATCGGACGGTTACGCTGCGGCCCGACCAGGTCCGCGAAGCGGTCAAGAGCGCTACCAAGAGCACATAACTTATGGCATCCCTGCGCGAGATTCGGAGCAAGATCAAGTCGGTGAAGTCCACCCAGCAGATCACGAAGGCGATGAAGATGGTCGCCGCGGCCCGCATGCGCCGCGCCCAGATGGCGATCCTCTCCTCGCGGCCCTTCGCGGTCAAGATGGACGCGACGATCCGCGACCTCGCGCTCATGGAAGTCGCCGCCGACATCAAGGCCGGCCGCGAGGTGCAGATCCACCCGTTCTTCGATCCCCGGGGCGACGAGAAGCCGGCGCTGGTGCTCATCACCGCCGACAAGGGGCTGTGCGGCGCGTTCAACTCGAACCTGCTCCGCGCCTCCATCGATTATCTCCGCCGCAACGGCGGCAAGAAGGTCGTCGCCGCCGCCGTCGGCCGGAAGGGCCGCGACTTCCTCCATCGCGTGAAGAACGGCCCCGAGCTCCTGACCGAGCTCGTCGGCATCTTCCCGAAGGTCGCCTTCGCCCACGCCGAGCTTCTCGGTAAGGCGATCATCGACGCATACCTCGAGGGCCGGGTTTCGAAGGTCACCGTCATCTACAACGAGTTCAAGTCCGTCGCCTCCCAGCGCGTCGTCGAGACGCAGCTGCTCCCGATCCCGGTCCCGGCCGGCGACCACGAGCACGCTGGCGAGGGCTTCTCTTTCGAGCCCGGCCGCGAGAAGCTCCTCGAGAGCCTGCTCCCGCGCTACATCAAGGCGCAGCTCTACCGCTTCCTGCTCGAGTCGCAGGCGGCGGAGCTCGCGGCCCGCATGAGCGCGATGGACGCCGCCTCGAAGAACGCCGGCGAGCTAATCGGCGGCCTGCGGCTGCGCCTCAACCGGCAGCGCCAGGCGATCATCACCCGCGAGATCGCCGAGCTGGTGGGCGGCGCGGAGGCGTTGGCCTCGTGAAAAACGGCAAAGAGAAGCGCAAGCACGAGCGATTCCCCGTCGGGATCACGATGGACGTCCACGCCAAGGGCGGCGCGGTCGGCAAGTGCCGCGGCACGATTTCGGATTTGTCCGTCGGCGGCATGTCGTTTAAGACTTCCACGGAGCTGGAAGAAGGGACGTCGCTGTATCTCAAGATCAACATCCCGCTCGAGATCCGCGGCGAAGTGCGCCACATGAAGAGCGGCTCTGCGGGCGGCATGCACCGCTACGGCGTGCGCTTCCATAAGATGGGTTTCGAGACGGCGGACAACATGAAGGCCGGCGATTGGATCGCCGCGAGATTTGCGAAGAAGTAAGCCAGGAGACATTCAATGAACATCGGCAAGTTGGTGCAGGTCGTCGGCCCCGTCGTGGACGTGGAATTCCCGTCCGGACGGCTGCCGAACATCTACAACGCTCTCAAGATCAAGCTCGACGGCGGCAACGGCTCTAAGCAGTCCGTGCTGACCGTCGAGGTCGCCTCGCACCTCGGCGACAACACCGTCCGCGCGATCTCGATGGGTCCGACCGACGGCCTCCGCCGCGGCACCCCGGTCGAAGACACCGGCGCGCCGATCACCGTCCCCGTCGGCAAGGCGACCCTCGGCCGCCTCATCGACGTTCTCGGCGAGTCCAAGGATCCCCTGCCGCCGATCAAGTCGGACAAGATGCTCCCGATCCACCGCCAGCCTCCGGCCTTGGTCGACCAGGAGACCAAGCCCCAGATCTTCGAGACTGGCATCAAGGTCTTGGACCTCCTCGAGCCCTACATGAAGGGCGGCAAGGTCGGCCTCTTCGGCGGCGCCGGCGTGGGCAAGACCGTCATCATCATGGAGCTCATCAACAACGTCGCCAAGCAGCACGGCGGCGTCTCCGTGTTCGGCGGCGTCGGCGAGCGCTCCCGCGAGGGCAACGACTTGTGGCTCGAGATGCAGGAAGCCAAGCTCTCCGACGGCTCCTCGGTGCTCTCCAAGACTTCGCTGGTGTACGGCCAGATGAACGAGCCGCCGGGCGCCCGAGCCCGCGTCGGTCTGACCGCGCTCACGCAGGCCGAGTACTTCCGCGACCAAGAGGGCCAGGACGTGCTGCTCTTCGTCGACAACGTATTCCGCTACGTGCTCGCGAACGCCGAGGTGTCGTCGCTCCTCGGCCGCATGCCCTCGGCCGTCGGCTACCAGCCGACC